>NZ_JAMQWD010000022.1:0-2353 GCF_024744415.1 Vibrio sp. RM-41-2B
CAGCTAGGAGGTTTCCTTGAGTTTAGAAGAAAAAGTTAATTTAATTAATGAAGGTGTCAGTCTTAGCAACGTAAGTTATATCATTGTTTTTATAGTGACGGTTGTATCTGGTTTTATTGGGGCATTTTGCTCATCTTATGCAAAAACAAAGGGTAAGCACTTAGCCACTAGAGAAGATATTGATAAGCTTTATGTTCAGACACAAAAGTTAACTCGGGCAACAGAATTAGTTAAACAACAAGTTGCGAACGATTCGCGAATAGAAAGTAAAAAATGGGAAATTAAGCTCGATATATACAAAGAAATCTTAGAAGCATTATCAACATGGCGGACGATCATCGACCAAATGGTTCGAGATTTATTTAATAACGACGGCTCCTTCAAAGATACTGTTAAGACAGATATAGTTAATGAGCGCGTTAGTCGCATGTCTCAGGTTTTTGAGAATATAGCTAAAATTGAAGCAATGTCTGAATTGGTACTAAATGCCGATCAGGTTAACAAAGTGAGGGCTATCCGGCAGGAAGCAAACTCAGGCACTGAGGTGGATGACATCAAGGAGTCTTTCGAACGCGCGATAAAAAATATAAAAGAACTAGAAGCGGAAATAGGTTTGCAAGCTAAGGAAGAGCTGTTTGGCAACGCTGCTAACAAACAATTTAAGAGCGATTCGTAACGCATAGCATTTTTGCTATGTCTTGTGTTTAGTGTTTAAGGCGCAATGCGGAAGCACTGACATTGCGTTACTCACGCCTTAATTGGGCGTTATAACTCTTTTGTCAGTTTCATTGTTACACCTTTGATCTTGAAGAGCCTCAAGAACAATTAACTTGTTGTTAGTATGGTTGCTTATTTTGTGAGACCTTTTCGTTCAAACAATTGATGGGGAGGTTTTTAAGTGGCAGCACGTCCTAGCTTACTAAAAATGAAAGTGGCTTTTGCAAAGGTTAACCGAGATGTATCGGACGTTGGTACAATAATTGGTGGTAAAGTGAATCACAATATCAATGTGCTAACACCAGAGCAGGGCCGTTTTGAAAATGCATGTGCAATTCGGATGTCATATGCACTTAATTATGCTGGTTTTAAGGTTCCTTACATTAAAAATAAAACTGTATCTGGTGGACAGGGAAATTGGTATATCTACAGAGTCAGGGATTTGATCAGCTTCTTGCATCAAAAGTTTGGTGATCCTGAGGTTGTAATTGAAAATCCTAACGCGAATAAGTTGGCTGACTACAAAGGTATATTGGTCGTTGATGTGGATACTTGGCTAGATGCATCAGGGCATGCAAGTATTTGGACTGGCTCAAGATGTACGGATAGTTGTTACTTCCCACAAGCAAAGAAGGCGTACTTATGGAAACTAGAAGATTAGTCAGCACTATATTTGTTGCAACTTTTAGCGTGGGATTAAGCGCAAGTCCATTGAGCACTCAAAGTGATGAGCAGTTGTTTAAAAAATATGCGCTTTCTTCTTGTATTGCGACTTATTACAAGGGCTCCGATGTGGCCAAAGATGCGGTAACGGCAATGCAAGGCTACAGAGAGTTTTCTAATTTGCCTTTGGATGCATTTTTTGAGCTCAGTGAATTATTGAGCAATGAGAATATTGACTCTTATAAATCAAAAAGTGGTAGTGCAATAGAATTGGCATATTGTTTAGACTTCGCGAACTCAGAAGACGTTCATAAGCTATTGACTAAGGCAAAATCAGAGTTATAACAAACTGTTTAAGAGTGATTCGCAACGCTTGGCAGTTTCGCTTCGCTCAAGTATAGCCAAGCGCCGCTCACACCTTAATGCGGCGTTAGTACGGGGTTGGCATCAAAAGTTAAAAGTTTTGGTGTTTATTGGTTTCGCGTTCTAGCCTTACACCGTATCAAATGTGCCTTTCACGTTCTTTCCGGTGGCACTATATGAGTTGTGCTCGCTTTGATTTTTCCGTTTACGGTTTCTAACTTTCGGGCTATTTCTCTGGTGAGGCTTCTTTGGTGTTGAGAAACTTTCGTCAAAAACGAGTTTCTTTGGCGCGGTTGTTTAGTTCGAAGCCCGTATTCTTTGCTAATTTGAAAACGGTGAATATAGGTCAGTTAAGCAAGTTTTTCTTCTAGCCAGCTTACGTTTTGAGATTGAGTTCTAGTTTGGCAGTTACCCCTTTAGCTTCAGGGTTTCAAGCCATAAGTTTCGTGCTATATTTCAATGTCTTGGTGCAAACCAACAGGTTTTAAAGCAGCGTACTAACAAACAATTTAAGAGTGATTCGGCACGCGTGGCATTTTTACTATGCGTTGGTTTTGGTGATTAAGGTGGTATTCGGCAGCATCGGTATTGCGCGCCTCACACCTTAATT
>NZ_JAMQWD010000023.1:0-5019 GCF_024744415.1 Vibrio sp. RM-41-2B
CCGCCACTTATATTAAGCCCCAGTCGAAAGACTGGGGCTTTTTCGTTAATGCGAGTATATTTTCCCCTTCAATCGAATGAGTCCCGCGGAAAAGGCCTGTTAGTAGCCCAGAACCGCTGCACCTATATTAAGCTTCACTTGAAAGACTAAGACTTTTAGTATCTGTAATGCCAGCTTTCTCCGTAACCGAGTTGCACAATTCTAGTTGAATGTAACCTTGCTCATTTCTCTACAGATTCGAACCTATAGTAAATGCTGGAGATTGATGGGTTATATCGGTCATTAGACCAGAGAATGCGCATAAGCTAGCTCGTATTCTGCATTCTTGTCACTGCGTATTTCGTTAACGCTCCTCTCTAATAAGAGTTTTCTACTGCTACTTCGCAAATATTCATCGTTCTAGTGTTCTGGATAGTCCCTAGGAGAATGGATTGCTGGAGTTTGTTACCGCTAGTCTGATTTAGTCATTGGAAGAGAATGAGCGTCTAGACTGTTAAGAGAGTAAAGTCATTCTAACATTCATGTCTTTTAGAAAACTTTGTTTTCTTTGCTGATCTTGCTAGTAACGATTAACCTAAGAGGAGTTCTCGTAGGAGTAAGTTTGATGATGCAACAAATAAAAAATGAAACCTTGAAATCCGTATTTAAACAATGGTCTTCCGAAGAGGGAATTGTGGTCATCAACCCTGCAACTGAGCAAGAGTTAGTTCGATTAAAGCCCAGTGCTCTTGAGGAATTAGATGACATTATTGGTAAGTGTAAAACCGAGCAAATTCGCTGGGCAAAGTTAAGTGCTAAAGAGCGCTCTCGTCTCTTGAAAAAGTGGTATCAATTACTCTTTGATAATGCAGAAGACATTGCCACAATTATTACCTTAGAGCAGGGGAAACCATTAACCGAGAGTAAAGGGGAGGTGATGTATGGCGCCTCTTTTGTCGAGTGGTTCTCAGAAGAAGCCAAACGTGCTTATGGCGAAGTTATACCTGCCCCCACGACAGATCGACGTCTGTCTGCTATTCGCCAGCCTGTAGGGGTATGCGCTGCAATTACGCCGTGGAACTTCCCTATTGCGATGATTACAAGAAAAGCAGCACCAGCCCTGGCGGCAGGCTGTGGTATGCTGATTAAACCCTCTGAGCTTACTCCTCTTACTGCAATAGCTGTTGTTGAATTAGCTTATCAGGCAGGAATCCCAAAAGAACTGCTTCCTGTGGTGGTATCAGAGCAGGCAGCTGAGTTTGGCCAAGTACTAAGTACTGATCCTAGGATTAAGAAAGTTTCTTTTACGGGCTCTACGCGAGTCGGGAAGATTTTGATGAAACAAGCCAGTGACTCTGTCAAAGCGGTTTCGATGGAGTTAGGTGGTAATGCACCTTTTATTGTTTTTGACGATGCAGATTTAGATGCGGCGGCGGAAGGGCTTGTCGCTTCGAAGTTCCGTAATGCAGGGCAAACATGTGTTTGTACCAATCGGCTGTATGTCCATGAAGATGTAAAACAAGCTTTTATTGAAAAAGTATTGTCGGAGTTAAACAAATTACAGCTTGGTAATGGTTTAGAGAAAGGTGTCACATTAGGTCCTGTTATTACGATGGCTTCTAAACATCGCCTAGAGGCAGTGATCGATCAAGCCGTACAAGAAGGAGCTTCTATTGCCAACTCTCCGCAGAGACGCCCTGGGCGCTTTATGGAGCCCGTTCTTTTGGATAGCGTCAAGCAGCATATGTCGATTGTTCAGCAAGAGCTATTCGGGCCTGTATTACCTATTATTACCTTTGAGAATGATGAGCAAGTTCTCGGAATGGCGAATGACACAGAGTATGGTTTGGCTTGTTACTTCTACACGAATAACTTCAAGCGTATTGTTGCTTTCAGCGAAGGTCTGGAATACGGCATGGTTGGTGTCAATGAGGGGATTATTTCTACTGAGGTGGCCCCGTTTGGTGGAGTGAAAGAGTCAGGAGTTGGCCGAGAAGGTGCGAAACAAGGGCTCGATGAATATTTGGAGACAAAGTATATTTGTCTCGGTGGTTTAAGCTGAGTTGGTTGATTTAAGCAAAAAGCTGGGTTTTACCTGGCTTTTTTGATCTGGGAGATGTGTGCCACCCACTATGATTATTATTTATTGGTGAACATTACTTATGGTGGGACTATCGATAGAAAGCAGAGTTGTTGGTGAGCAGATATTCCACTCTAAGTTAAGCGATGCCTTCAAGGTAATGATCTAAACTCTGATTTTCTTTCCTGAGTGACATGAGTAGAAAAGAGTTTGACTTTAAACCAATGCAAAAAAGCCGTATCAAGAGATACGGCTTTTTCTAATATGGCTCCTCCTACTGGACTCGAACCAGTGACCTGCGGATTAACAGTCCGTCGCTCTACCAACTGAGCTAAGGAGGAACAAATTTTAATAAGTGGTGCCGACTACCGGAATCGAACTGGTGACCTACTGATTACAAGTCAGTTGCTCTACCTACTGAGCTAAGTCGGCACATTTTCGTTAATAAGTAATCGACTTACTAACTGAAAAATGGCTCCTCCTACTGGACTCGAACCAGTGACCTGCGGATTAACAGTCCGTCGCTCTACCAACTGAGCTAAGGAGGAATTGTCTTTTTATCGTGCTAAGCACCAACAATTAATAAATTGTGGTGCCCGGAGGCGGAATCGAACCACCGACACGAGGATTTTCAATCCTCTGCTCTACCGACTGAGCTATCCGGGCGACGAGGTGTATTAAACGGTTTTTCGGCTCTTAGGTCAACCATAAAATTAAAATAAAATATCGTTTGATGAAAATGTGCTCGGAGTGGGCTGTTTTTATGCATCTTTGATAAAAATCCGCCATCAACTAAGCTTTCTTTAATGGAGAAATAGGAGCTTGAAAGTAGAGTAAATGGATAAAAACAAAAAAAGCACGCTTGAAAACGTGCTTTATACTAAACAATTGACTTTAACCTAGTGCTTTACAGAGAACTTGTTTACCCAACCTTCTAGCTCATCCGCCAGCGAAGCTAAACTTTGAGTGCTTGATTGACTCTCCGTTACCACAGAGTTGAGCTGGCTTCCGCTTTCCTCGATAAGATTGACGCGAAGCGCAATATCATCGCTAACCTGAGTTTGTTCGGCTGCTGCAGTCGCGATCTGCTGACTCATTGCGGTGATAGATTCTAACGCCGTTACAATTTGCTGCAGAGCTTCAGAGGCATTCTTAGACTCTGTTACTGTGCCCTCACTGGTTTCTGCACACACTTCCATTGTGTAAATAGCGTTACGGGAACCTTCTTGCAGGTTGGAGATCATATGCTGAATCTCTTTAGTGCTATCTTGTGTTCGGCCTGCCAGGTTACGCACCTCGTCGGCAACAACGGCAAAGCCTCGACCTTGCTCTCCGGCACGTGCTGCTTCAATGGCAGCATTGAGTGCGAGTAAGTTTGTTTGCTCTGCAATATCGCCAATTACATCGAGCACTTTCACTATACTATTTACATCCTGATCTAGATCGGCGACCGCTTTACTTGCAGTATTTAATTGAGAAGCCAAACCTTGAATGTTTTCAACAGTACTGTGAATCAGCTTCTGAGTATGCTGACTTTGTTTATCGGCTTCGTCTGTGTTGTTTGCTGTATCACTTGCCGAGTTGGCAACATGGTTGGCTGAAGATGCCATTTCAGTCATCGCAGTGGCAATCATTGCTGTTGACTGCTGCTGAGATACGGTGAGATCGGCAATCGTATTTGAGCGAGATTCTACGGCAGATAGCTCAGCGCGCAGTGCGTGCATGGATTTCTCAAGGTTTGTCACCATGGTGGCTAGTGATTGACTCATATCTTGCACCGCACGATAGATACTTCCTCTCGGCGCCACTGCATCAAAACTGGTCTGAATGTCGCCTTGTGCGACAGCTTGAACGGCTTTGCGCACATCGTTTGGCTCTCCACCAAGTAGATTGAGCATCTTGCGAATCGAGATAATCAGGCCACCGAGAATACTCCCCGCGATAACTAAACACAGTACAAGCTGCCATTGAGCGGTAGCCCAGAAGCGAGCATTCACCTCATTAAAGCCGATCCCTGTACCTACAACCCAGCCCCAATGTGGTGTTTTCTCGGCAATAGAGTGTTTTTCTTCAATGCTTCCGTCGGCCTGCTTTTGACTCCAAGTATATTCGACGATTTGACCTGTTTTGCGCCCCAAAACATCTAAGATAAGTTGGCCGACGCTGTTGCCATCTCCATCACGAAAGTCGTGAAAGCTTGTTCCATGTAATTGAGGGTCAAGCGGAGCTGCAACAAAAATCATGTTCTCATCTGCGACATAAACGTATTCGTTGTCTTTGTAGATATTATTACGAAGTAGACGAGTGGCTAATGATTTCGCTTCGTCCTCTGGCATTTTGCCTTCGATAGCCATTTTTTCTACTTCGGTAAGAATGCTGTACGCACTTTTGAATAGCTCAGTAACCCGAGCTTTGTTATCAAGGTTACTTGCGACGCGAAGTGTCCATAAGCCCGTTGCGGTCAGTGCTAGGAGTGCTAGCAATATGATCGCAGATAATAAATAGGCTTGAGTTTTTAGTTTCATATTTGGCTCACAAATAAAGTGTCATCACTATGCAAGGCATAGCTAAAAGAAGAAATGTAATAACTCGGGCATCTTAGTGAAGATGAATATGAGCGCATACTAGTGCGTATTGAAATTATGATGAGGATTAAATTTTTAGCGTAAAATAAGTGTTTTTTAGAGATTGGGCTTAATATTTTGCGATGCTAGAAACAGAGAAACAGAGAAACAGAGAAACAGAGAAACAGAGAAACAGAGAAACAGAGAAACAGAGAAACTGGGGGAATGAAATGAACGTAGGGCAGATGCCAAAAAGCCGCATCAAAAGATGCGGCTTTTAAAAATGGCTCCTCCTACTGGACTCGAACCAGTGACCTGCGGATTAACAGTCCGTCGCTCTACCAACTGAGCTAAGGAGGAATTATTCGTGTATCGTGTTTAGCAATGACACCAAAT
>NZ_JAMQWD010000025.1:0-3970 GCF_024744415.1 Vibrio sp. RM-41-2B
CCTTAACAGGGCGTTATGTTTTAATGTGATTTCAATGGCTTAAATGCCTTTGAGTCGTTCATTGCCCCTTTGGCTACTCGTTGGGAGTAGACTCAGCAAATCACGGTTGTCTGCCCCAATTCTTGAATTACTTCACCAATAAAACATGCCAAGGCTCGTGGGTTGCTTCATTCTATTTTTCGGGTGGTTTGGTAGTCTTGTTTCTCTGGCTCAAAGTCGCTTTTAGCGTATTTCCCAATCCGCCAATAACCGTGGCAGTTGCCTCGGCAAATGACCATTGTTCTGCGCTGTTGTTGCTAAGAAAGGGCGCCTGTTGAGGCTTGATCAAGTTGCCTCATTATCAGGGAAGTGGGCTTACTCGTTTTGGGTTTGGCGCATCTGCCGGTCAGTGAGTTCTAGCTTGTGACTTGGTTCAGAAATCTAAGTCTGCATCTCAGTTCTTTGCCAAGTAAATCAACGAATTGTGCTAAAACATAACAAAGCATTTAAGACGGATTCTCAACGCTTGGCGATTTCAGCCTAGGTCAGCTTTAGTGCTAAAAGTGGCAAGGTTTAGGCTTGGGTGGTCGCGTTGCTCACCACTTAATGCGGCGTTATGTTTACTTGTATTTCAAAGGCTTAAAGGTCTTAGGCTCTAGTTCTTTGTCCCTCTGGCAATTCGTCCCTAGTAGACTCAGCAAATCCGCATTGCCGGTCTAAGTTCTTTAATCTCTCAGCCCGTAAAACATCCAATGTTCTCGGGTTGCTTCATTGTCAGGTCGTGGCGGCTAGCTTCTTGTTTAACTGGCTCAAAGTCGCTTTGAGGTTCTTAGCCAAATAGCATTTCGGTTTGGCAGTTGCCTCGGCAATTCAGCATTGTTTTGCGCTTTGGTTGGAAAGAAAGGGCACTTGTTGTTTCTTGGTCGGGTTGCCTCATTGGGCAGGGAAGTGGAATTACACGTTTAAGGTTAATCGCCTTTGACGGCCAAGTTGGTTCGAGCCTTGTGGTTTAGCTCAGAAAACTAGTCAGAAATAGCAGTTCTTTCTCAAGTAAATCAAGTGTTTGTGGTAAAACATAACAATCAATTTAAGAGGGATTCACAACGCTTGGCATTTTTGCTTCTACTTCAAATTTAGTGTTTATGGCACAATACTTTAGGTTTGGGTGTAGGCGTTGTTCACCCCTTAATTGGGCGTTATACGAATAGAGGGAAATTATGTACAAAAGTACTGATTTTAACTTGGATTCAAAAGAGTTCAGGTTTAAGAAAGACTCATATCCTTTGTCTAAGATAAACAATGTTAGGGTTAAAAAGTTAAGTTTTCTTGATAATTTAGGTCAAGTTTTATTCTGGGTGTGTGTTTTTTCAGGGGCAGTTTGGTTAGTTATTCCAAGGTTGGAAGAGGTGCCACAATGGCTACTCGTTTTAGTTCTTAGTCTGACGGTTGTAGGTTTGGTTTTTGCTCTTTTTCGTTGTTCTAAATATGCACTTCAAGTCGAGTTTCTCCACATAGATGAAACGGGCGTTCAATGGGTTAATGTCGCTAAGTCATACTCAAAGTCAGATTGTGAGTTATTTGAACAGCAAGTGTTGGCACTGAAGAAATTCGTATAACAAATTGTTCAAGAGTGATTCGGCACGCGAGGCATTTTTACTATGCGTTGGTTTTAGTGGTTAAGGTGGTATGCGGAAGCATCGTATTGCGTGCCTCACGCCTTAATTGGGCGTTAGGCTTTATGGTGATAAATGAATACAGTTAGAAAAGGTGATGAACTAGAAGCCGCTATTTTCGAGTTTTTCTCGACACAAATAGATCACGGACAATTCTGGGCTCACAAAGACTATTGTAAAATTTTTACTCAAAAAGGCTATTACTCAAGAGATAGAGAGAAAGACATCATTTTTGATGTGTCGATTGAGATTTATCTTCCAGGGCAAGAAACCTATTCAGTATTAGTATTAATAGAGTGTAAAAATTACAACCATCGTGTACCTGTTGACGATATTGAAGAGTTTTATGCGAAAGTACAGCAGGTTTCTGGGGCAAATATTAAAGGAATAGTGGCTTCAACAAACGCTTTTCAAGACGGTGCTTTAAGGTTTTCCAAATCAAAAGGTATAGGTCTTTTGCGTTATTTTGAGGCTAACAATAGTGAATGGGTATTGACTCGTTCTCCATCCTCAATAGGTCGTACTGTTCAAGCTACGGAAAGGGCATCGATAAATCTTGCGCTTCAACAGGAAGATTTTGTAGGTAAAGGTTTTGATTGTTATTGTTTCTTTGGTTCTTCCTTTACTAATTCAACTTTTGAATTTTTCGAACAGGTTATTACTTCCGAGCTTTCAGAGGAACTTGTTGAGTCTGCTAGCTCTATTCGTACAGAAAAACCTGAGCCGCAAACGTTAGTTCGTTATTTGGATAGCTCGTATATAGAATCCAAAAGTGAACTACTCTTGGATTCTATTGGTTACTTTGGTGGCTACGTACAAGACGACAAACTTTCCAAGTTTGTAAGTGAAAACTATGGTCTTTCTTTAGTGTTAAACGCTCAGTTGCAAGAGGGACCCCTTGGCTCTATCGACTTTAGTAAACATGAAATCAAGATAGACACAACGCAGTGTGAGACCAAAGAGCGAGCACGTTTTACACTTGCTCATGAGCTGGGGCATTACATTTTGGGCCATGCAGACTATATATTGCGTGAGAGTTGCTATGACTCTCACCTAGATGAAGTAAGAAATGATGTATCCATAAGAGATATTATGCGTTTAGAGTGGCAAGCAAATCAGTTTGCATCGTCATTGTTACTTCCAAAGAAACAATTTGTAAGGGCTTTTCTTGAGCAAGCTCGCACAAGAGGCATACATAATAGAGGATTCGGTGCTTTGTTTGTAGATGACCAATACTGCAACAAAGAGCTATTAAACTTGGTTACTTTATCACTCATGAAGCAGTTTAATGTATCTAAAACCGTGATCATTATTCGTCTTAAACAACTTGGAATCATGCATGAACCGGTAGGGCAAGCCTAACAATCTGTTTAAGAGTGATTCGCAACGCGTGGCATTTTTACTATGCGTTGTGTTTGGTGTTTAAGGTGGTATGCGGCGGCTTCGGTATTGCGTTGCTCACACCTTAACAGGGCGTTAGTACTCAGGAGATTGTCAATGGACAGCGAAAAAATTGAAGTAGAGCTAGTGCCGAAGGACAAGAAAGATAACTGGGACAAATGGAAAATACTTTCTGCTAGTTTATTAATCCCACTGATTGGTTATCTTATTCACGTGTCTTCTTCGGCATATAAAATGACTGATAGCAATGCACAAGTTCTTGCGTTAGCAGTCGAAATTCTAAAGTCACCAGCTTCAGGAACTACTGAGAATAGAGAGCTTCGCTCTTGGGCGGTAGATATTGTAAATAGATACGCAATTATTGAACTTCCTGAGAGCTTAAAAATGAAATTAGAAGAAAGTTCAGTTTTACCTACAGCAGGTAACGTTGATTTTTCTCTGACTAAAGCCAATTCCTTGTTCGGGTTAAGCATAAAAAAAGACTATAAGGGTAACTTTGCTATTCATGATATAAACGTAAGCTATAAAGGGCGGGAATGTAAGCTAACGCAAGAGATTCCAGTCTCCTTTGATAAGGAAATGCATATTGATCTACCGCTGGTTTCGTTGCCTAATTTGCAAAGCTGTTCAGGGCTAGATTTTAGTAAGTATAAGGCCGTGGGGCTCGAGAGGCATTTTTATACTCAAAACTCTTTTGTTAATGGGGTAACTCTTTCAATAGTTATTGATTATTCAACAAACATGACTAGTTCTGTTTCTCAAATGACGGCTTATTTTATGCCTATTGAGTACTAACAAAGCGTTCAAGACGGATTCCCAACGCTTGGCATTTTCGGGTTGCTTTGAATTTAGTGTTTACGGCACAATGATTTAGGTCAGATGGTAGCGTTGCTCACCACTTAACGCGGCGTTATATG
>NZ_JAMQWD010000026.1:0-67157 GCF_024744415.1 Vibrio sp. RM-41-2B
CGCGTCCGTATTGTGTCACCGTTAAGTACCGTGAGAACTATAAAACTGGAGCGACACACGAGGTTCGAACTCGTGACCTCAACCTTGGCAAGGTTGCGCTCTACCAACTGAGCTAGTGTCGCATATTAACAGCAGTCGCTATTAATGGAATTTGGTTGCGGGGGCCGGATTTGAACCGACGACCTTCGGGTTATGAGCCCGACGAGCTACCAAGCTGCTCCACCCCGCGTCCGTATTGTGTCACCGTTAAGTACCGTGAGAACTATGAAACTGGAGCGACACACGAGGTTCGAACTCGTGACCTCAACCTTGGCAAGGTTGCGCTCTACCAACTGAGCTAGTGTCGCATCAACAACGTTTCCGCTGTTTAGGGCTGCGAATTATAAGAGCATTTTTTTGTGATGCAAGTCCTTCCTTCAAAAAAACTTTATTTTTTTACTGAACGATGAAAAAGCAATCAAAAGCGATATAAATTACAACAATTTGGATCGCAACCTTAACAGTTAAATCTTGAAAATAGTACCACGATAGTACTTAAGTTCTGCAATCGACTCGCGAATGTCGTCCAAGGCCAAATGTGTTCCCTGTTTTGTGAACCCATTTAATACTTCAGGTTGCCAACGACGCGCCAATTCTTTAAGAGTGCTGACGTCAACATATCGGTAATGAAAGAACTCTTCTAATTCCGGCATGTGTTTGTACAAGAAGCGACGATCTTGCCCAATGCTGTTACCACATATTGGCGACGCCCCTTTCGGCACCCATTTTTCTAAGAATTCAATGGTTTGTGCGACCGCATCTTGTTCTGAGATTTTACTGTTGCGAACGCGTTCCACCAAGCCGCTTGCCGTATGCGTATTGGTGCACCAATCGTCCATTTTCTCTAGCTCTTCTTCCGGCTGATGAATCGCTAATACTGGACCTTCAGCTAAAATATTTAGCTCGCTATCCGTGACAATAGAAGCAATTTCAATGATTTTGTGCGTTTCAGGATCAAGCCCTGTCATCTCTAAATCAACCCAAATTAGGTTTTGATCGCTAAAGGACATGGTTACGCCGCCTATTTGTTTATCGATAAAAGAGGTACTATACCTCAAAATACGGGAAACACGATACTCACTCAGAGCCAAGATCACGGCTCAACCATTTGAGTAAATTCACATAAAGTACAGAATTGTGGCAAAGAAGAAAAAGTTAACCAAAGGTCAAGTGCGACGCGTACGCAGCAACCAACAAAAGCGTTTAAAAAAGCAAGAAGAGTCCATCCAGTGGGATGAAAACATGCTAGGCGCAAGCAAACAAGGTCTCGTGATCACTCGTTTTGGCCAGCACGCGGATATTGAAGACCTTGAAACAGGCGAGATTCAACGCTGTAACCTTCGCCGTGGTATCGAATCTTTAGTATCTGGCGATCGAGTTTTATGGCGCGAAGGCTTGGAGTCTATGGCTGGCATTTCTGGCGTTGTTGAAGCGGTAGAACCTCGTTCTTCAGTGCTCACTCGTCCAGATTACTACGATGGCCTAAAGCCCGTAGCTGCCAATATTGATCAAATGGTCATTGTCTCCTCGGTACTGCCCGAGCTATCACTGAATATTATTGACCGTTACCTCGTAGCATCAGAAACACTGAATATCGCACCATTGCTGGTCTTAAACAAAGTCGATCTTCTAGAAGCCGATGATCGTGCAATGTATGAAGAATGGCTCAAAGAATATGAACGCATTGGCTATAAAGTGCTTCTGGTCAGCAAGAAATCTGGAGAAGGCATTGCTGAACTAGAAACCCTGCTGCGTGACCGAATTAATATCTTTGTTGGTCAATCAGGCGTAGGGAAATCCAGCTTAGTCAACGCGTTAATGCCGGAACTAGAGAGCGAAGTGGAAGAAGGCGAAGTTTCCGAGAACTCAGGTTTAGGCCAACACACCACGACAGCAGCGCGCTTGTATCATATTCCGACGGGTGGCGACTTGATCGACTCGCCTGGAGTGCGTGAATTTGGGCTTTGGCATTTGGAAGCAGAAGAAGTAACGAAAGCATTCGTTGAATTCCGACCATACTTAGGCGGTTGTAAGTTCCGAGATTGTAAGCACAATGACGACCCTGGCTGCCTTCTACGTGAAGCTGTTGAGAAAGGGGAAATCAACGAAACTCGCTTTGAAAACTACCATCGCATTTTGGAAAGCATGGTTGAAAACAAAGCAAACCGTCAGTATTCACGCAATAAGAAAGCCGATCTGTAATTAAGTTAAGACTGTAACTGTGTAAAAAGTCTTCACCTAATACTGACAAGCAAAT
This sequence comes from Vibrio sp. RM-41-2B, assembly GCF_024744415.1. Lineage (NCBI taxonomy): Bacteria > Pseudomonadati > Pseudomonadota > Gammaproteobacteria > Vibrionales > Vibrionaceae > Vibrio > Vibrio sp. RM-41-2B. The sequence continues at coordinate 2,297 of NZ_JAMQWD010000026.1, forward strand.
TAAATTTCAGTAACATCACGCGCCCTAAAGCGCGAATCTAACAGAAGTATCGGAATTAAAGATGGACAAGTTTAAAGTTGGACTGCAGTACTGGATCCCACAACACGGCCTCACTCGCCTAATGGGTAAACTGGCTTCAGCAAAAGCTGGCGGTCTAACAACAGCAGTTATTCGTTGGTTTATCAAACAATACAATGTGAACATGGATGAGGCGAAGCACTCAGATCCTAAGCATTTTAAAACGTTCAACGAGTTTTTCGTTCGTGAGCTAAAAGAGGGCGCACGCCCAATTTCTGAAGGCGAAAACGTCATCACTCACCCAGCCGACGCTTGTGTTAGCCAATTTGGCCCTATTGAAGATGGTCAACTTATCCAAGCAAAAGGTCATCACTTCTCAGCGCAAGAACTGCTGGGCGGTGACGCGAATTTAGCAAACGAATTTAAAGATGGATCTTTTGCCACGCTGTACCTGTCTCCGCGCGATTACCATCGTGTACACATGCCGTGTGACGGCACACTGCGCCAAATGATTTACGTGCCTGGTGACCTGTTCTCGGTAAACCCACTTACGGCAGAAAACGTTCCAAATCTATTCGCACGTAACGAGCGTGTGGTGTGTATCTTTGACACTGAGTTTGGTCCAATGGCACAAGTGCTTGTTGGTGCGACAATTGTTGGCAGCATTGAGCAAGTGTGGGCTGGCACGATCACTCCGCCTCGTGGCAATACTGTCTACAAATGGGATTACCCAGCTGAGGGGGACAAGGCCGTGATCTTGAAAAAAGGCGAAGAGATGGGCCGCTTCAAACTGGGTTCTACTGTTATTAACCTGTTTGCCAAAGACGCGATTGAGTTTGACGCAAGCATGGAAAACGGTAAGCCAACCGTAATGGGCACACCTTACGCCTTGAAAAAATAAGCAAAAACCCCATTAAAAGAGCCCTTTCTCAAGGGCTCTTTTTATTGATAAAAAGCAAAATTCCGTTCAAAATTTAGCCTCTATTTCTCAAACTCATACCTGCCTCTAAGACCTTCATTCCACAATCAATTATCCTGCGCTTAGGATGAATATTTAGAGGGGCAGCCAATGCCAAAGATGAGTGTAAACACGCTGGCGAAATTGCTGGTATGCTTTTTAATTCCGCTCGGTGTTTTGATGATGCCGATTGATGCTATTCCTATTGATGATCTTACTTTAATTCAGCATCGTCTGTTGGCTATTTTTCTTCTTGCTGCCCTACTTTGGGTTCTTGAGCCGGTACCCGTTTTTGCTACGTCCATTCTTATTATCGCTCTTGAACTGATCATGATATCGGATAAAGGTTTGCATCTATTTCGCAATCCACCAGCGGGGCATGATTTAGGAGAGTTAATTGCTTACACCGATATTTTCTCGGCCTTCTCTTCACCGATCATTATTCTTTTTATGGGTGGTTTTGCTCTCGCGATTGCGGCTTCCAAATACGAGCTCGACAACAACCTCGCCCGAGTTCTATTAAAACCATTCGGCACACAACCTAAGTTCATCATGCTGGGCTTGATGTTAATTACCGCCGTTTTTTCAATGTTTATGTCCAATACTGCCACGACCGTGATGATGCTAGCCCTGCTTGGCCCCATCGTCGCTTCAGCACCTAAAGGGGATTTAGGCATTAAAGCACTGGTGTTGTGTATTCCAATTGCCGCGAATACAGGCGGCATTGCGACTCCGATAGGCACGCCACCTAATGCAATAGCGCTCCAATACCTCACCGGAGAAAACGCCATAGACTTCCTATCTTGGATGACAATGGGCCTACCATTTGTGCTGATACAACTCACTGTTGCTTGGTTTTTGTTGCAGAAGCTGTTTCCGTCCAGCGAACCAGAAATGAAACTAAAGCTGGATGGTACGTTCAAAAAGAGCTGGCGCGCGATCGTCGTCTACATCACTTTTGCATTAACCATTTTGCTTTGGATGACAACGAAAGTGCACGGCATGAACACGTATGTTGTTGCGATTATCCCGCTTGCGGTCTTCACCTTAACGGGCATTATGGGCAAAGAAGAACTCAAGCTGATTAACTGGGACGTGCTATGGCTGGTTGCTGGTGGTATCGCAATTGGTATTGCCTTAGACAAAACGGGCTTAGCCGAAGCATTAGCGCACGCCATTGATTACAGCTTACTATCACCATTTGCCGTTGTCTTTGCCCTATCGGTCGTATGTTGGTTAATGGCGAACTTTATGTCTAATACCGCAACGGCAAACTTATTGATGCCTATTGCTGCCGCTATTGGTACATCCATGCCAAGCCTTATTGCGGTTGGTGGCCTACAAGGTTTACTGGTTGTCGTCGCATTCTCCGCATCACTTGGCATGATCTTACCGGTTTCCACGCCACCAAACTCTTTGGCTTATTCAACAGGCCTCATCGAGAGCAAAGACATGGCGAAAGTAGGCCTGATTCTCGGTTTGATTGGTCTACTTATCGTGTATGGCGCAGTTTTGGTACTGTTTTAATCGAAGAGCTCCATGAAAAAGCGTGTTGTCATGGAGCTGTTCGCCAACTACTGCCCTCATAGAGCGGCTTTTACATCCATTAAATTTCGTGCATATTAAGACTCCTCAAATCTACAAGGACGTCGACACATCATGGGTTACGAATGGCTTGCTTTATGCGCCGCTTTTTTGTGGGCAGTTTCTAGCCTAATTTCGGTCATTCCTGCACAACACCTAGGCGCTTTTTCTTACAGCCGCTGGCGCATGGGCTGTACGGCCGTGATCTTATCAACAATGGCCTGGATAACTGGCGGCTGGTTAACGGTTTCTTGGGAACATGTAACGCCAATGATGGCGTCGGGTCTGATTGGAATTTTCATCGGTGATACCGCTCTGTTTGCGTGCTTGAATCGTATGGGACCAAGACAAGCCGGACTACTGTTTTCCTGCCATGCGGTATTCTCTGCTATTTTGGGCTACTTCTTATTTAGCGAAGTCATGACCACAATAGAACTCCTGGGCGCATCCTTGGTATTTAGCGGCGTGGTGATGGCGATATTCTTTGGTCGAAGAGGCCAAGTGAATAACGTCTTGGAAGACATTAAAGGTAACATCTGGGTGGGTATTGGACTTGGCTTAACCGCTGCAATGTGCCAAGCATTGGGCGGCATCATCGCCAAGCCAGTAATGCAAACCAGCATTGACCCTGTTGCGGCTTCTGCTATTCGAATGATCAGTGCATTTTTCGCCCACAGCATGTTGTTAGTTCTAGGGGTCAAAGTCGCTCGCTCGACACAACACATTACTTGGCGAGTATTTGGTATTACTGCGCTTAACGGTTTCTTGGCGATGGCCGTCGGCATGACGCTAATCTTATACGCACTGCAAGAAGGGAATGTAGGTATGGTTGCACTGCTATCTTCAACCACGCCAATTATGTTGCTACCGCTACTCTGGATTTACACTAAACGCCGACCAAACCGATTTGCATGGTTGGGCGCAGCCCTAGCTGTGATTGGTGCTGGCATTTTGGTTCAATAACCTTACAGACCAGCCCTTGTTGCCAGATACAAAAAAGCCCGAGTTTAAACTCGGGCTTTTGTCATTCTGAGTTGTCAGTTAATTATTTAACTAGCACTTCACCCGTCATTTCTGCTGGGATTTCTAGACCCGCTAGAGAAAGCATGGTTGGTGCAAGGTCAGAAAGTTTGCCGCCTTCTTTGAACTCAACCGCTTTATCACCTACGTAAATAAGAGGAACCGGTAGGTTAGTGTGCGCTGTGTGAGTACCACCCGTTTCTGGGTCAACCATCATTTCTGCGTTACCATGGTCCGCAGTGATCAGCAGCTGACCGCCAACTTCTTTGATTGCTTCAACTACTTTGCCAACACTTTCATCTAGCGCTTCGATTGCTTTCTCAGCTGCTTCGTAAACGCCAGTGTGACCAACCATATCTGCGTTCGGGTAGTTACAGATGATAGTGTCGAACTTACCAGACTTGATCGCCGCAACCAGTTTCTCTGTAAGCTCAGGGGAGCTCATTTCTGGCTGAAGGTCGTAAGTGGCTACTTTTGGAGAAGCAACAAGCTGGCGCTCTTCGCCTTCAAATTCGTTTTCAACACCGCCGTTGAAGAAAAACGTTACGTGCGCGTATTTCTCTGTTTCAGAGATACGTAGCTGAGTTTGACCTTGCTTAGACAGCCACTCACCGTACGTGTTTTCTAGAGACGCTGGTGGGAATGCGATTGCTAGAGGGATATCTGCCGCGTATTGAGTCAACATAACGAAGTTAACTGCTGGGAATACCGCACGCTCAAAACCATCAAAGTCAGGCACGAATGCGCGAGTGATTTGACGAGCACGGTCAGCACGGTAGTTCATGAAGATAACCGCATCGCCGTCTTGCATGATTGCGTCTTCTTCGCCTTCCGCTTTAATGGCTGTCGCTTTCACGAACTCATCGTTCTCTTCACGAGCGTAAGCGGCTTCTAGACCAGCAACGGCGGTTTCTGCTGTGAACTCAGCTTTCGCTTGAGTCAGAAGATCGTAAGCCACTTGAACGCGATCCCAGTTGTTGTCACGGTCCATAGCGTAGTAGCGACCTACTAGAGAAGCAACACGACCTTTACCTAGTTTCGCGAATAGATCTTGGAAACGTTGTAGCGAGTTTTCTGCACTACGTGGTGGCGTGTCACGACCGTCTAGGAAACAGTGTAGGTAGATTTTCTCAGCGCCACGAGCCGCTGCCATTTCAACCGCTGCGTAGATATGGTCTTCATGAGAGTGTACGCCACCTGGAGACATCAGACCCATGATATGTACCGCTTTCTCTGCTTTAACAGCAGCATCAACTGCTTCAACAAGCGCTGGTGTTTCAGCAAACTCACCGTCAGCGATCGATTTAGTGATACGAGTTAGATCTTGGTATACAACGCGACCTGCGCCAATGTTAGTGTGACCAACTTCTGAGTTACCCATTTGACCATCAGGAAGGCCAACATCCATGCCTGAAGCAGAGATTAGAGTGTGTGGGTTATTCGCAATCAGAGCATCCATTACTGGTGTTTTCGCATTCGCAATTGCGTTACTTGCTGTGTCTTCACGGTAACCGTAACCGTCAAGAATAACTAGAGCCAGTGGCTTCTTAGCTGACATAGTGATGACCTCATCAAATTTAAGTAACTTTTGGCGTAGGGCCTCGCTGCCCTATCTAACCTTGAAACAAAACTAGCGTAATTTTACTACACTTTTTAACCAAAACTGTAGGCTAAGATCAAATAATGTTTGCGATTTATTGTTGCTATCTTACAAGTTAAGCGAACAACGAGTCAGTGCCGACAAACGTGTTCCACAAGCATAGTCATTCCTAATACGCTTTGTACACCCCAGTCTAGGTTCGGTTTTCTTACGCTTCTGATTCTTGTTTTTGCACCTGAAACAGCGCTTATTTAAAGCATTATCGAACAAGATTGGTTAGTACCTATTGTTCGCTTTTTTCGGTAAAACAAAAGTCACTTAAGTCGATAAATCCAATAGGCAAAAACAATCAAGCCACCATAGTCCAAGGCACGGATGGCAATAACATAAAGGGTTTATAGAGATCTCAATTATTCGTTAGAAAATTTTAACCCTCTCGCCTAAGAGGCTTAACCCCGCTATACTCCTGCTTTATTTTTCCGCCAACAGCGTAAGAGCTCAAGACATGCAAGAGTACATTGAATTTTTCCAACAGAACATGATTCTATCTTTGGTTTGGGTAGGTCTTCTTGTCGCCTTTATCATGAACATCGTGAAGTCAGCGACGGCCGCATACAAAGAAATCAACGTAAACCAACTGACTCATCTTATGAACCGTGAAAACGGCGTTGTAGTGGATATCCGCACAAAGGACGAGTTCAAAAAAGGTCATATCACCGACTCACTTCACATTTTACCGTCAGATATCAAAGCGGGTAACTTTGGTAGCCTTGAAAACCACAAATCAGACCCAATCATTGTGGTATGCAAGACAGGGCAAAACGCTCAAGAAAGCGCGAACCTATTAGTAAAAGCAGGCTTTGAAAAAGTAAGCCTACTGAAGAACGGCTTGATTGCATGGAACGAAGCGAACCTGCCTTTAGTACGTGGTAAAAAGTAATACCCGGCAGCTTCGATAACGGGGCAGAGGCAAAAGATAAGGTACGCATTCAAGCGTGTTTTTGCCAAGCTTCGTGGATAATAAACTGAGCAAATTGAAAGCAGTTGAAGCATTAAGTTGTGACGCTTTGCACGTAATACACGCTTCATCTAGTCAAGGTAGATTGGCTCAGTTAGTCTCGGGACATACCAGTTTTCTGAGTTTAGACGTTTCTAGGCTCTACAAATATTTATTTAAGGATTAAAAAATGGCTGAAGCAGCACCTCAAGAAGCACAACAAAACTTCGCAATTCAACGCATCTTCCTAAAAGACGTTTCTTTCGAAGCGCCAAACTCTCCAGTAATCTTCCAAAAAGAATGGAACCCAGACGTTAAACTAGACCTAGACACTCAAAGCCGTGAGCTTGGTGAAGGCGTTTACGAAGTGGTTCTACGTCTAACTGTAACTGTGAAGAACGAAGAAGAAACAGCGTTCCTATGTGAAGTTCAACAAGGTGGTATCTTCACTGCTGAGCAAATGGAAGCAGGCCAACTAGCACATTGCCTAGGCGCATTCTGCCCGAACATCCTATTCCCATACGCTCGTGAAACTATCTCAAGCCTAGTGGTTAAAGGTACGTTCCCTCAACTGAACCTAGCGCCAGTTAACTTCGACGCGCTATTCATGAACTACCTACAACAGCAAGCTCAACAAGGCGAAGCTGAAGCGTAATTCACTTTTTGTAAGTGACGAATAGCCTGAGTGCTGACGTCACCGACTCTAATAAAATGCACAGAGCGTCTACCATCCGATGCAATGTGCATTTTTTATTTCTGACAAAAGTTCCTAGTTCCTAATCGCCAGAAGGCGTAAAATTTGACGATTAGGAACTAGATTCTACTAGTAGAAAGACAATTAGGCGGTAGCATGACACAAGCAAATACAAACAATGCTTACGGTAAAGACATCGCAATGACGGTGATTGGCGCAGGTTCATACGGTACCTCTCTGGCGATCTCACTCGCTCGTAACGGCGCGAACGTAGTCCTTTGGGGACACGAGCCTGAGCACATGGCACGTTTAGAAGCGGATCGCGCGAACCACGCTTTCTTACCTGGTGTTGATTTCCCTGAAAGCTTGATCATTGAATCGGATTTAGAAAAAGCCGTACAAGCAAGCCGAGATTTATTGGTTGTGGTTCCAAGCCATGTTTTTGGCATCGTACTGAACAGCTGTAAGCCTTTCTTACGTGAAGACTCTCGTATCTGCTGGGCAACCAAAGGTCTTGAGCCAGAAACGGGTCGTCTGCTGAAAGACGTCGCTTATGACATTATCGGTGAAAACTACTCACTGGCTGTATTGTCTGGCCCAACGTTCGCCAAAGAGCTCGCGATGGGCATGCCTACTGCAATTTCAGTTGCTTCTCCAGATGCTGAATTTGTCGCTGACCTACAAGAAAAAATCCACTGCAGCAAAACTTTCCGCGTGTACGCCAATAGTGACTTTATCGGCATGCAATTGGGCGGTGCGGTGAAAAACGTTATCGCAATTGGTGCGGGTATGTCTGACGGCATCGGTTTTGGAGCCAACGCGCGTACTGCATTGATTACTCGTGGTTTGGCCGAAATGAGCCGTCTTGGTGCTGCGCTTGGTGCAAAACCAGAAACCTTCATGGGTATGGCTGGTTTGGGCGACCTTGTCCTAACGTGTACCGACAATCAATCACGCAACCGCCGCTTTGGTTTAGCGCTAGGTCAAGGTAAAGACGTCGACACGGCACAAGAAGAAATTGGCCAAGTCGTAGAAGGCTACCGCAACACGAAAGAAGTATGGATGCTCTCTCAACGCATGGGTGTTGAGATGCCAATTGTTGATCAAATTTATCAAGTATTGTATCAAGGGAAGGATGCACGCCTGGCAGCGCAAGATTTACTTGCTCGTGACAAAAAAGCCGAAGGAAAGTAGCACTCTACGCCCCTTCGCACCTCATCTGAGAAGAATAGAAGTTGTCGGGTCACGGAAGAACCACTCAGGATATTGAGAATGAAACACTGCGAAAAACAAAAAGTCTGGAACAGAATTGTCTCAGAAGCCCGCGAAATGTCAGAGCAAGAGCCAATGCTGGCCAGCTTTTACCATGCCACCATCATCAAGCATGAAAGTTTCTGTGCCGCGCTCAGCTACATTTTGGCAAACAAGTTAAACACGGCATCGATGCCAGCAATGGCAGTACGTGAAGTGGTAGAAGAAGCGTTCTCTGCCGACCCAACCATTACCGATTGTGCCGCTTGTGACATTTGTGCCACGGTTAATCGCGACCCTGCAGTTTCGATGTACTCTATGCCGCTGCTGTACTTAAAGGGCTACCACGCTCTGCAAGGCTACCGCGTGGCAAACTGGCTATGGAAGCAAGGGCGCCATGCACTGGCCACCTACCTGCAAAACCAAATTTCGGTTGCGTGTCAGGTAGACATTCACCCGGCAGCACGCATTGGTAGCGGCATCATGCTCGACCACGCAACGGGAATCGTCATCGGTGAAACTGCAGTTATCGATAATGACGTCTCAATTCTACAAGACGTTACCTTAGGCGGTACGGGTAAAGAGTGCGGCGATCGTCACCCGAAAATCCGTGAAGGTGTGATGATTGGTGCAGGTGCAAAAATTCTTGGCAATATCGAAGTGGGCGAAGGCGCGAAAATCGGTTCTTGCTCTGTGGTATTGCAAGCAGTACCACCACACACAACTGTGGCGGGGGTTCCTGCGAAAATCGTCGGTCGTCCAAAAACGGACAAACCTTCTCTCGATATGGATCAAGGCTTTAATGGTAAATCACAAAGCTTTATCCATGGAGATGGTATTTAATCGTCAACAAACCTTTTGACAACAACGTGGTAGGTAAATCTCAAGTGCGAAAACAAAATCACCCTGTTCTACGCTCGGCTATTTTATTAACTTGTGCTTTATCTGCCACATATCCCCTCGCCTCTTCTGCCGCTAGTCAACAAGAGCTCAAAGGCGTATCAAGTGAGATAAGCCGTCAACGCAAATCTCTCTCTTCCCAAGAAAAGCAACTCAATGAGCTACAAAAATCGCTCAAAGAGCAAGAACTTGGCATTTCTAAACTTGAACGCGAAATAAGACAAACCAAATCTGAGCTAGCACAAGCAGACAAAAACATAGACAAGCTAGAAGATAAAATTGCCTTGCAAGAAGCGCAGCGCCAAGAGCAAGAGGAAGAGCTCAAACAGTTGCTGCAAACGTATTACGTGACCGAACGAGCGAAAGCCAATGGTCACTTGTTGAATCAAGGTGTGGAAGAAGACCGTATGAGTCAATACTTCCAGCACTTAGCCAAAGCGCGTGCTGAAGTGATTGATGCAATCACCAAAACCACTCAAGAATTGGCACACAACAAAAACCAGCTTGAGCTAGAAAAAGATCAAATCGAGACGTTACTCAAACAGCAATCTGAGAAACGTACGGCGCTGGCAAGTACACAATCCAAACGTAAGCAAACCTTGAATAAAATTCAGAGCAGTATCAAGAACGATAAACGCTACCTTGCTGAACTGCAGCGCAACGAAACACGCCTAAAAGCCGAGATCGCCAAAGCGGCTAAGCGTAATACCGTGCCAATGGACGGACTGGGCAAACAGCGCGGTAAACTGCCATGGCCACTCAAAGGTCGTGTATTACACAACTTCGGTACTCGCCAAACCGGGCAAGTAAACTGGAAGGGCATGGTGCTTGCGGCCAATTATGGTCAACAAGTGAAAGCCGTTTACCCGGGCACTGTCGTATTTGCGGAGTATTTACGCGGTTATGGCTTAGTGGTATTGCTTGACCACGGCAAAGGTGACATGACGCTCTACGGCTACAACCAAGCGTTGACGAAAAAAGAAGGCGATCGCGTGACCGCTGGCGAAGTGATCGCTCTTGCGGGTGATACTGGCGGGCAAGATCGCGCATCACTCTACTTCGAAATTCGCCGCAACAGTGAAGCGCAAAACCCGAAATCTTGGTTGAAGCGCTGATTATCTGACTCATCGACTTATAATAAAAAAGGAGCCACTCGGCTCCTTTTTTGTATTCATATTTTGGCAAATGCTATGCGTAGTACGTTTCTACCGCATCAATAAAAGCACTTACATCATCTTTGCTTAATGTGTTGATGCCTGCCGCCGCTTCTCGGCCGCCACCAGTTGGAAACTGTCCACACACGGCAACGGCGCCTTGTTTGTTGTTCAACGGGGCACGTAGAGAGACCGTGTAAGTGCCATCTGCATTTTCGGTGAGTACTGCATGAGCAGAATCTGGGTTTTGATTTGCCAGCCAGTTGCCATACACACCGCTGATTCGACGTGATGCGGCCGTGTTTGGTAGCTCGAACAGCTTTAGCTTACCGCTCTCATGCGTGGCAGGCACTGCCAGAGCGGCATCCATATCTTGTTGGTAAGCAGACTGCAGTTGGTAGTAAGGCGAAGTTTTATCTTCAATTACATCAAATGGCGACGCGTACTTCAGCAAGGCTTGGTACAAATCCGCAGGATGGAAATGTAAGTCATCCACTTTCGAACCGTAACCGTTGTAATTAATCAAAGTGCCAAGCTCTTTAAGCTGCGCTTTCTGATCGTGTGACAATCCGACCTTGTCAGCTAATTCATCTGCTTTCGCGATCATGTTATCGCCATAAGCCGCCGTAATCGCCCATGTGTGAAAACGTCCATTTAGCAATTGATCGACAATCAACGCCGTACACATGTTGGCATCGAGATCGATGTGCGCATCCAAGTTGCCATGCTGAGGAATATCACCCGCCTTATGGTGATCGGCGTAAAACACGTGCGCGCCTTGAGCCAATGCTTGCTCTAGGCCTACCATGTTCTTTTCCATCGAAATGTCTAACACCGTTAGCTCATCACCCGCTTGCACGTCTACTTTTTCCACCAGCTTGATGTCGCGCTTTACACCAGTAATTAACTGAGCCTCGATAGGATCAGCCAAGCGTAATTGTAGAAGCGCAATGATGCCATCAGCATCGCCATTAAAAATGTCGTAATTCATGGAGCGATAGTTCCTTTATCGAGAGTCATATCCCAGAGAGGGCTGAACGGTATGAGGACTATTGTGCGTGGCATATTTGACAAGTCAACTCGAGCCACGACTCGAAAATGAGAGTGACTCTCGAAATATTAAGCAGTTTGACGTTTAACTGTGTAGATTGCTGACTGCATCTTCCAGTAACAGTAGCTGCTCTAACCCCTGCTCAGTTGCTAATGGCTTAACGACATTAAGCATCTGCAACATCCCTTGCTTCACCATTTGCTCAGTGATGCTGGTTTTCGAAGCCATTGCAGACTGATACGCCAACCAGCTACACGCAATCAAATGCAACGTACACACCAGTGACTTCAACTGCTGTTGATCAACATTAAGCAGCTTCAGCGATACAAACTCTTGCATGATCGCAATGAGGTTCGCTTGCAGCTTTTCTTGCACATCGATGTACTGCTCATGTAACTGCTCATCTCGTGACAAGATCTCAGGTAGATTCGCGTAGAAAAAGCGGTATTTCCACATTAGCGTAAAGATGGAATCTAGGTAGCTCTTCAGCATAGTCAGGCTTTCTTGTGAGCCTTGAATAGGGGTAAATCTTTCTAAAAGTTCTGCTGAATAAAGCGCAAAGATCTCACGAACGATTTCTTGCTTATTACGGAAGTGGTAATACAGATTACCTGGGCTAATTTCGATGTGATCGGCAATGTGATTGGTGGTGATGTTGCGTTCACCATGTTGGTTGAACAACTCCAGTGCCGCGTAGACGATTTTGTCGCGCGTTTTCATTGTTATCGTGTTCCCTCTTCATTAACGAATCGAGTATAGCGACTTCACCAACCTAGGTCGATAGAGGCTCCAAATACGGTAACATAACAGACCAGTTAGAATACCCGTTGAGTTGGCGACAAGGTCTAACCAAGAGGTTTGTCTTCCGACATACCCTTGTAGCCATTCGATGGCAGCACTAAATAATAAGATACTAATCGCCACCGCCCAACGCTGACGCCAACGCCACACGCAAAAGCAACCTAAAAACGCAAATCCGCTGTACGCCATGGCGTGCTGCATTTTATCAAGATACGCAATGTTGCCCCAGTCTTGCAACTCGCCCGAGCTCAACGATAAGTAAGCGATCAGTATTGCGTAGCTGAGAATGACCAAACGTGCAGCAGCCAAGTTCATTGAATATCCTTATGCGATTGGGAATGGAAAAGCCGTCACTTGATCAATGTGGTCACAGCCAAGCGCTAGCATGATCAAACGATCGATGCCTAACGCAACACCCGCACAATCTGGCAACCCTGCCTCCAATGCGGAGATCAAATGATAGTCGATTGGCTGCGGTTTTAAACCCATGTCGAGACGCTTCGCGTTATCTTGCTCAAAACGCGCCAGTTGCTCTTTCGGGTTATCGAGCTCATGGAACCCATTTGCCAGCTCAATTCCCTTAAAATACACCTCAAAGCGATCCGCAACACGATGGTCTTGAGGATTGATTTTCGCAAGCGCCGCCTGTGATGCCGGGAAGTCGTACACAAAAGCAGGCACATCCTGACCAATTTTGTGTTCGACTCCCACGCTAAATAGCAATTGCAGTAACGTATCGCGATCTTCTTCAGGCTCTGCAATGTCACTCAAACCCAGCTTGCTTGCCGCCGCTTTCAGCTCCGTCATCGAGCCTTCTAGTGGGCACACACCCAACACATCAATGAAGGCTTGTTGATAAGTCATGCGCTGCGCTGCGCCACACTTCAATACCAGTTGCAACAGATCATCCATTTCATCCATCAATTTATGATGGTCAAAGCCAACGCGATACCACTCCAACATCGTGAATTCTGGATTGTGGTAACGACCATTTTCTTCGTTACGAAATGCTTTGTTGATTTGATAAATACAACCGCTGCCAGCCGCCAGCAGGCGCTTCATGTGGAATTCAGGGCTGGTCATAAAGAACAGCTTGCTACCATCGGCGTAACCCGGGCCAACAAACTCGGTTTGGAAAGTATGCAAATGAATGTCGGTCACGGTTGCGTGACTCATGGCTGGCGTGTCGACTTCCATCACCTGTCGATCAGCGAAGAATTGGCGAATCGACGCGATTAACGTCGCACGTTGACGAAGTTGGTCAATGGAAGCAGTAGGTTGCCAGTTGGTTTGCATAACAAGTCTCTCAAACTTTAATTCAGCGAGGAAAGTCTCATTCTACATGCTTTTTACTCTTCAAGAAGAGAGGAATATCCCTTCTTATTTTTACTAACGTGCTCGCCTATTTGAGGCAAGCATTACTCGTGCCGCAGCACAAAAAACACTCAGTTAAAATCCTATTATCCATGCGGTTAATGTCACGCAACACAGGTTTAACATCCCTAATGTTAATGCTTGAGGGCCAAAACCTCGATGCCGTGATAGCAGTCACATAACCTATAAATTCTATGCCCTTAAGTGCATTACCGAAGCAAAAACCCAATTACATCAATTTTTCTGCCATGTGGCTCATCTACACTAACCCTACTACTTTTGGGGAGTTCTTTTTAAAGAGCGCCTCGTAATGACAATAACAAGCGGATTTCCGCAATCACACACTGGAGGATAACTGTGCAAATTATCACCACAGATATCGCAGTCATCGGCGCAGGCGGCGCTGGTCTTCGTACTGCTATTGCAGCGGCTGAAGCAAACCCAGACTTAGAAGTCGCTCTGATTTCTAAAGTTTATCCAATGCGCTCCCACACGGTCGCTGCAGAGGGTGGCTCAGCAGCAGTTATCAAGGATGAAGATAGCTTAGACAACCACTTCAACGACACTGTTGGCGGTGGTGACTGGCTATGTGAACAGGACGTTGTTGAATACTTTGTAGAGAACGCGACTCGCGAAATGATCCAAATGGAGCAATGGGGTTGCCCATGGAGTCGTAAAGAGAACGGTGAAGTCAACGTACGCCGCTTTGGTGGTATGAAGGTTGAACGTACTTGGTTCGCTGCAGACAAAACTGGCTTCCACATGCTTCATACGCTATTCCAGACATCAATGAAGTACAGCAACATCAAACGTTTTGATGAGTACTTTGTGGTGGACCTGCTTGTTGATGAAGGCGAAGTTCAAGGTCTGATTGCTATTCACATGTCTGAAGGCGAGCTTGTCATTATCAAAGCAAAATCTGTTGTTCTAGCAACAGGTGGCGCGGGTCGTGTTTACCACTGTAACACCAATGGCGGTATCGTAACGGGCGATGGTATGGCAATGGCTTACCGTCACGGCGTTCCTCTACGTGATATGGAATTCGTTCAATACCACCCAACCGGTCTTCCAGGCACAGGTATCCTGATGACGGAAGGTTGTCGTGGTGAAGGCGGTATCATCGTTAACAAGAACGGCTACCGTTACCTACAAGATTACGGCATGGGTCCTGAAACTCCAGTTGGCCAACCGAAGAACAAATACATGGAACTGGGTCCTCGTGACAAAGTTTCTCAAGCTTTCTGGCACGAACAACAGAAAGGCAACACCATCAAGCACCCTCTTGGTGATGTGGTACACCTTGATCTTCGCCACCTAGGTGAAGAGTACCTACAAGAGCGTCTACCGTTCATCTGTGAGCTAGCAAAAGCTTACGTAAACGTAGACCCTGCAAAAGAGCCAATTCCAATTCGTCCAACGGTTCACTACACCATGGGTGGTATCGAGACAAACGGCGGCTGTGAAACTCGCATTAAAGGTCTATTCGCGGTTGGTGAATGTGCGTCTGTTGGTCTTCACGGTGCAAACCGTCTAGGTTCTAACTCACTGGCTGAGTTCGTGGTATTTGGTCGCGTAGCGGGTGAAAACGCAGTGAAACGCGCTGAAGAATTCAAAGGTTGGAACGAGTCTGCAATCGATGCTCAAGTGAAAGCAGTTGAAGAGCGCATCGCCAAACTGATGAACCAAGAAGGTGATGAGAACTGGGCAAACATCCGTACTGAAATGGGTCATACCATGGAAGCGGGTTGTGGTATCTACCGTCAAGAAGATTTGATGCAAGAAACCATTAACAAGATCACCGAACTAAAAGAACGCTACAAACGCATCAGCATTAAAGACAAAGGCAAAGTGTTTAACACTGATCTTCTGTACGCAATTGAAGTGGGTTACGGCCTAGAAGTCGCAGAAGCGATGGTTCACTCTGCGATTCTACGTAAAGAGTCTCGCGGCGCGCACCAACGTCTGGACGACGGTTGTACAGAGCGTGATGACGTGAACTTCCTAAAACACTCACTTGCTTTCTACAAACCAGATTCAGCGCCAAGTATCGATTACAGCAATGTGACTATCACTAAGTCACAACCAAAAGCTCGTCTATACGGTGAAGCAGCAGAAAAAGCCGCAGCTGAAGAGAAGAACGCAGAGGAGCAAGCATAATGTCAGCAAATCGCATTCAAAAAGTAGACATTCTGCGTTATGACCCAGAAAAAGATGCAGAACCATACAAGCAAACATTCGAAGTGCCATTCGATGAAACCATGTCTGTGCTTGACGCACTGGGCTACATTAAAGATCACCTAGACAAAGATCTATCTTACCGTTGGTCTTGCCGTATGGCGATCTGTGGTTCTTGCGGCATCATGGTGAACAACGTACCGAAGCTTGCTTGTAAGAGCTTCCTACGTGATTACCCAGACGGTGTGACTATCGAGCCTCTAGCAAACTTCCCAATCGAAAAAGACTTGATTGTTGATATGACACCGTTCATCGAACGTCTTGAGGCAATCAAACCGTACATCATTGGTAACGACCGTAAACCAGAAGACGGTACGAACTTGCAAACGCCAGAGCAAATGGCGAAATACAAGCAGTTCGCTGGTTGTATCAACTGCGGTCTATGCTACGCGGCGTGTCCTCAGTTTGGTCTAAACCCTGAGTTCATCGGTCCTGCGGCACTAACGCTAGCGCACCGCTACAACCTAGACAGCCGTGACAACGGTAAAGATGAGCGCATGAAGCTTATCAACGGTGAAAACGGTGCTTGGGGTTGTACGTTTGTTGGTTACTGTTCTGAAGTTTGTCCGAAGAACGTTGACCCAGCAGCGGCAGTAAACCAAGGCAAAGTGGAGTCTTCTATGGACTTCGTGATTGCTATGTTGAAACCTGATGGTTCACCAAAGAAAGTGGAGGCATAAGGATGAGCAATCGTAAACCTTACGTTCGTGAAGTAAAACGCACTTGGTGGAAGAACCATCCTTTCTACCGCTTCTACATGCTACGTGAAGCGACTGTGCTGCCTTTGATCCTATTCACTCTGTTCCTAACTTTCGGTTTAGGTTGCTTGGTGAAAGGCCCTGACGCATGGCAAGGTTGGTTGGATTTTATGGCAAACCCAATCGTAGTCGCAATCAACATCGTTGCACTACTAGGTAGCCTATTCCACGCTCAAACTTTCTTCAGCATGATGCCACAAGTAATGCCAATTCGTTTGAAAGGCAAACTAGTGGACAAGAAAATCATCGTATTGACTCAGTGGGCCGCGGTTGCGTTCATCTCACTGATCGTTCTCATCGTGGTGTAAGGAGCTGAGCATGAAACCGAATTATAGTGTAAACACATCACCAAAACGTTCTGATGAGCCAATCTGGTGGGGTCTATTTGGTGCTGGCGGTACTTGGTTCGCGATGATTACGCCAATCACGGTATTGGTGCTAGGTATCTTGGTCCCACTAGGCGTGATTGATGCAGAAGCGATGAGCTATGAGCGTGTCTCCGAATTCGCAACCAGTATCATCGGTGCGCTATTCATCATTGGCACCCTAGCTCTACCAATGTGGCATGCGATGCACCGTGTACACCACGGCATGCACGACCTTAAATTCCACACTGGTGTGATAGGTAAAATTGCATGCTATGCATTTGCAGGCCTCATTACTGCACTAGCCGTTATCTTTATCTTCATGATTTAAGATACTGACTAAAAAGAAAAAGCTGGCTCTATGCCAGCTTTTTTATTGCTTTGGGTTACCCATGATCTTTTTGCTTTTTAAGCTTTTGACCACCCATAATCTTATTGCTGTATGACCTTCTTCGTTTGGTCCATAAGACCCAGGGCGCCAAAGCCAGTAATCACATCTAGGTTTGTTTTCAAGCCCGTTTCTTCGCTACCACCAATGTAGTTTTGTGGCATCTGAACTTGGAAGTTTTGCAAGTTGTTGTACAACGAGTTCGCTACGTCTCGATTCAACTCTGCCAAGTAAACTTCACGGTTTGCCCCTAACGCCGAGTACTTCGCTTTTAGGACTTCAGATTCTGCACGACCTTTCGCTAATATTGCTTTCGCTTCAAACTCAGCAGAAAGTGCGTTCGCCTTTTGAATGGCTAAGTTAGCCTCTGCGATAGCTAGCTCTTTCTCCTTCTCGACTTCAGCAAGTCGTTTGGTTTTTTCCACTTCAACGATTTCACGCTCTGCAATCTGACGTGCAACTTCCACTTCTTTTTGCTGAGCAATAATAGCGAGTTCTTTACCACGCTGAGCGTCTTGCACTTCACGTGTTCGTTGAATCTCTTTACGTAACTGCTCGGTCTCAGCCTGTGCTTTCGACGTTTCTTGTTCCTGAATCGCGCGAATACGATCCGCCACTAAACGCTTTTTATCCGCCAATAGCTGATCCAATTGCTTTTCTGGCTGTGGGTCACCAATGGTCACCTGCGTCACTTGAATGCCGTATTGTTGTAACGGGTTGTCTTGACGAATTGGTTGCCCGGTTTTATCTACAACTGGCACCGTTTTCCAAACCAGTTGATTGGTGCGCTGTAGTTGGTTCGCATTGGCCTGATTCGCCCCAACAGGCGCAAGATCCAACTCTTCCACTTCAACCTGACGTCGCTCTGTTAGATAAATCCCCTCTCGCAACTGATCGCCAAGTTTCGATTTGAACTGGTTCAAACCACCTTGGAAAAACTCTTCACCCGTGTATTGGGTTGCAGTAATCACCGTCACGTTACGTGCGTTCTTTACAAGCAACGCATCAATCAAGTTACTATTGTTGCGGAACTCTTTGTGCATCTTCTTCACCGCTTCAGGGTCATTACTGAGCTTAAAGCGGAATGTTACGGGAATCTGACCAATGTAGGTGTCGGCAAACCGAACCTGAATCGCATCAAGACGTTGATAAAAATCTTCGCCCTTGCTATTACCGAATGACACGGTGATCACTTGATCATATTTGGTGATTTTGGAAAGAAATGGCATACGAAAATGAATGCCAGGTTCAGTAAACACATCCAACTCACCAGTGATATTGTTCTGATGCACGTAGCTGTAACCTGCATCGGTCATCAGCACAGAGCTATTAATCGTTAAGCCTATTGCCAACAGCGGTACGCCAAACACCGCAGCTTTCAATCCTTTGTGTAGTAACTGACGTCTTTCTTCCACCTTTAAACCCCTACCTAAACCTCTGCTTTCCATTTTGTTCTCCTTTTTGGGTTGTTACTGAGTTAAATCGATAAAAATCAGATTGCTATGCAACTCAGCAACAAGTACTAATGTATCAAAATGTTACATTAAGGAATAATCGACAGATTCATGAAATAAATAAGATTTTTACGAATAATACAAAATCATCGAAAATTTGCGGAGGATATCGATTTTCTATGCAGGGACATTCAAGAGAGAATTACAGGCAATAAAAAAGGCCGCCGAAGCGACCTTTCTAACAATCAATCTAAAGTGCTTACTTCACACGGCCTACGTATTCAGCCGTACGAGTATCTACTCGAATCACTTCACCAATTGAGATGAACAGAGGAACACGAACAACAGCGCCAGTTGATAGCGTAGCTGGTTTACCGCCAGTACCTTGAGTATCACCTTTCAGGCCTGGATCTGTGTCTACCACTTCTAGCTCAACGAAGTTTGGTGGAGTAACAGTAATTGGGTTACCGTTCCAAAGTGTGATCATACAAGTGTTGTTTTCTACCAACCACTTAGCGTTGTCACCTACCGCTTTTGCGTCTGCTGCGATCTGTTCAAACGTTTCACTGTTCATAAAGTGGTAGAATTCGCCGTCTGAATATAGATAATCTAGGTCGATATCCATTACGTCTGCCACTTCACAAGTGTCACCAGACTTGAATGTTTTCTCTAGCACTTTACCAGAAAGAAGTTTACGAATTTTAACGCGGTTGAACGCTTGGCCTTTACCTGGTTTAACGTATTCGTTTTCCAGAATTACACAAGGCTCGTTATCAAGCATTAACTTAAGACCGCCTTTAAATTCATTGGTGCTAACTGTAGCCATTTTTTCCTCTTACATTCTTAGAGCTAAATTCAATGCCGCACATAATAACCCGAAAAGTCGAATCTGTTGAGCAAAACTGGCTCAAACAGTTGGCGAATGGGATCTCTGATCCTGCAAAATTGCTCGAAATACTGGAAATAGATCCTTCACCGTGGCAAGACGGGTTTGCCGCGCGCAAGCTGTTTGCACAGCGTGTACCGCAAAGTTTTGTCGATAGGATGGAGAAAGGCAACCCTAAAGACCCTCTTTTACGTCAGGTTTTACCATTAAGTGACGAATTTGAAGTACATCCGGGCTATTCCAACGATCCGTTAGAAGAGCAGGATAATGAAGTCCCAGGTCTGCTACACAAGTATCGCAACCGCGCCTTAATGATCGTCAAAGGTGGCTGCGCGGTAAATTGCCGTTACTGTTTTCGTCGTCACTTCCCTTATCAAGAAAATAAAAGCGGGAAACAAGCATGGACAAAGTGCTTAGAGTACATGGCGCAGCAACCAGAGTTGAACGAAGTCATCTTCTCAGGTGGTGACCCATTAATGGCAAAAGACGATGAGATTCATTGGCTTTTAGAGCACATTGCTCACATACCTCACATCAAACGTCTGCGTATTCATAGCCGTTTACCTGTGGTGATTCCCGCTCGAGTCACTGATGAACTATGCCAACTGCTGCAAGCATCAAGGTTGCAAATCATCCTCGTGACTCACATCAACCATGCCAACGAAATCAATGACGAATTTGCTGAACAGATGTTCAAGCTCAAAAGAGCAGGCGTTACGCTTCTAAACCAAGGCGTTCTGCTGAAAGGCGTGAATGATTCGGTAGAAGCTCAAGTGGCGTTAAGTGAAGCCTTATTTGACGCGGGTATCTTGCCTTATTACCTCCACGTGCTTGATAAGGTGCAAGGCGCGGCGCACTACTTTATTTCGGACGAAGAAGCAAAAGCCATTATGCGCGGACTCATCACGCGTGTATCGGGTTATCTGGTACCAAAACTGACACGAGAAATTGGTGGCAGGCCAAGTAAAACTCCATTGGATTTGCATTTAGAATAGGTCCTGACGCTCAATTAAATTTGTCGTCACGACCGTTCCTTTTTGTTCGCTTTGCACGGTAAGTCTATGCATACTCCGCTCTTTTGGAGGTCAAGATGCATACAGCACTCGAACAAATTTTCGATCTTGGCCCATTCAGCTGGCCTGCCCTACTATGCTGTGCCATTAATGGGCTAATGATCGGTATCGAACGCCAAACTCGTGGTAAACCTGTTGGCATTCGCACGGCAATTCTTATTATTTCAGGCACTTACCTGTTTATGTCGATGGCAGTATCGTTATCGCCAAATACGCTCGATCAAGCACGCGTGCTTGGTCAGATTATTACTGGCGTCGGCTTCTTGGGCGCAGGCGTGATGATGACACTCGATGGAAAAATCCACGGCGTAACATCCGCAGCGGTTATTTGGGTACTGGCGGGGTTAGGGTTGATGATAGGTTTGGGTTATTTAACGCAGTCGGTGGTCATTACCCTACTGGCTTTAACGGTGTTACTGGGCGTGGATAAAGCAGAAAACCACATCAAAGCATTGCGCCGGGGGGTTCACCAAAGAATTCAACAACGCAAAACCTCATCCCGCTTAATTAAATAGTTAACGCGCCGATAAACTCGCTTCACCCCATCAGTAATTAAAAAGCCCTCGACGAATATCGAGGGCTTTCTGTATCTAAAGATTCTGACTTGCTCAGGGATTATTTAGAGAAGTTGATGAGTGGGAAACATTTGAAGAAACCGTTATCCGCACAGTTCAAAAGACCAATTTGTACGCCATCAATTTGATCGGTCATGTTGAAGAAACCAAACTGGAAATTAGACTTTTTAGAGATACTCGCTAAGCCCACATCCGCCATGGTGTAGCCTTCAGAATAGTTCACCGCGCTCCAGTTCAAGCCTTTTACATTGTTCGTAATGTTGACAGCACCCAAGTTAACACCCGTCGTCTGACCTTGGTTCCAGTTAACTAAGCCTAAAGACGCACCTTTCATTTCTTGGTTTACCTTTGCTGCACCAAAAAACAGACCGAAGTTCACACCTGTCGTACGATCCGTTTCTGACATACCAAGCAGTGAAAAGTCGACACCTTTAACCTCATTCACCTGTCCATGCAACACGGCTAAACGAACACCACCAACTGACGAATTAGAAGGTGCGTTTGTGTTGTCGATAGTAGAGAACATCACAGGTGTACTGTCAGCAAGAGCAACTGGTGATGCGATAGCGGCTGCAACCGCCAATGACGTCATAAGCTTTTTCATTTTCATCTCCATGATGGGAAGCAACAATTTACAACATAGTGTAATGTTCAGATTTTGCGCTATCCACGTTCAAAAAGTGTTAGCGGTAGGTCAGATTTAACCATCTGACTCAAAAGAAAAAATTTTATTGCTTCTATTTTCATGTTTTTCCACTGACATTTCTTGAACTCGCCTCTCACAATCGAAGCCACATCAGAATGCTATATTTCTCGGATAACGCGCATAAAAAAGTCGAGGCAAATGCCTCGACTTTTAAAGGTTTGGTCGGTTATCTTTCCGCTATAAGGATTCCCTTAGAGCAAAGAGATAAGCTGGCTTACATCATGCCGCCCATACCGCCCATGCCACCCATGCCGCCCATGTCAGGCATCGCTGGTGCGTCTTTTTGCGGTAGGTCAGTAACCATTGCTTCAGTCGTGATCATCAGACCCGCAACCGATGCTGCGAACTGTAGCGCAGAACGAGTTACTTTCGTTGGGTCTAGAATACCCATCTCTAGCATGTCGCCGTATTCGCCTGTTGCCGCGTTGTAACCGTAAGAGCCTTCACCCGCTTTCACGTTGTTCGCAACCACTGAGTCTTCCTCACCTGCGTTCTTCGTGATTTGACGGATTGGCGCTTCCATTGCACGTAGTGCAACGCGAATACCAACGTTTTGCTCTTCGTTGTCACCCGTTAGGTGAGCAATCTTAGATGCCGCGCGGATAAGTGCAACACCACCACCAGCAACAACACCTTCTTCAACCGCTGCACGAGTTGCGGCTAGCGCATCTTCTACACGGTCTTTCTTCTCTTTCATTTCAACTTCAGTCGCTGCACCAACTTTGATTACTGCAACACCGCCAGCCAGTTTCGCTACGCGCTCTTGTAGTTTCTCTTTGTCGTAGTCTGAAGTTGCGTCTTCGATTTGTTGACGAATTTGAGCTACGCGACCAGAGATCATCTCTTCTTCACCGATACCATCGATGATAGTCGTGTTTTCTTTCGTGATAGAAACACGCTTCGCTTGACCTAGATCTTCTAGTGCTACTTTTTCAAGCTCTAGACCGATTTCTTCAGAAATCACAGTACCGCCTGTTAGGATAGCGATGTCTTGTAGCATTGCTTTACGACGGTCACCGAAGCCAGGTGCTTTCACTGCAGCAACTTTCACGATGCCACGCATGTTGTTGACAACCAATGTTGCTAGCGCTTCGCCTTCTACATCTTCTGCGATGATAAGCAGTGGACGAGACGCTTTCGCTACAGCTTCTAGCGTTGGAAGAAGTTCACGAATGTTTGAGATCTTCTTATCAACTAGCAGGATGAATGGGTTTTCTAGATCAACACTGCCTGACTCTTGGTTGTTGATGAAGTAAGGAGATAGGTAACCGCGGTCGAACTGCATACCTTCTACTACGTCTAGCTCATCTTGTAGCGCCTGACCTTCTTCAACAGTGATAACGCCATCACGGCCCACACGCTCCATTGCTTCAGCAATGATGTTACCTACGCTTGCGTCAGAGTTCGCAGAGATAGTACCAACCTGTGCGATTGCTTTCGTGTCGTTACATTCAACAGAAAGCTCTTTTAGTTGCTCTACTGCTGCTGCTACTGCTTTGTCGATACCACGCTTAAGGTCCATTGGGTTCATACCCGCTGCGACTGCTTTTAGACCTTCGTTTACGATAGATTGTGCTAGTACTGTTGCTGTTGTTGTACCGTCACCTGCCGCGTCGTTTGCTTTAGACGCAACTTCTTTAACCATTTGTGCGCCCATGTTCTGGAATTTATCTTCCAGTTCAATTTCACGCGCGACTGATACACCATCTTTCGTGATAGTCGGTGCACCAAAAGATTTGTCTAGAACGACATTACGTCCTTTTGGACCCAGTGTTACTTTTACTGCGTCAGCCAGAACGTTTACACCCTCTAGCATTTTAACTCGTGCGTCATTACCAAATTTAACGTCTTTAGCAGCCATCTTTGATTTCCTTTCTAAAATTCTTTGTGTGTAATTTCGTAATTGAATCTGAGCAAAAAATTACTCAATGATTGCTATTATTCAACGATCGCCATGATGTCGTTTTCAGACATGACAAGCACTTCTTTACCGTCGATTTTTTCAGTTTTTGTACCGTAACCTTCAGCGAAGATAACAGTATCACCAACTTTAACGTCCAGCGGCAGTACTGTGCCGTTTTCTAGGATGCGGCCTTTACCCACAGCTAGAACAACACCGCGAGTTGATTTTTCTGCAGCAGAACCAGTCAGAACGATGCCACCAGCAGACTTAGATTCAACTTCTTTACGTTCAACGATAACTCGGTCATGTAATGGACGAATGTTCATCGGTCGTCTCTCCTGAAAATTTCCATGTTTATTTGATAATTGTCCTTAGGGACTGTAGCCCCAGACACGTGATCCCTATATAAGGGGTCGAAGCAGCGATCCCAAGGGGGTGGCACAAAATTTTTGTGACTTAGTTAAAATAACGAACAACTAAGCAACGGTTTGCGTTCGAAATGCTCACTCGCCCAGCATCTCGCTTTCTTGTATCCTTGCAGTTTGCTCACCACATAGTTGTCATACATGCAGGAAAATAACAAGCTGGAACCCCAAGCGACCGATAAGCATGGTTTGTTGACCGCACCCATTCCTGAAACGCTGCGGAAAATGACCGTCCCCATGACCATGGGCATGATCGCGATTTTGATGTTTAACTTGGTGGACACGTTTTTTATCTCGTTGCTTGGTACTCAAGCGCTAGCGGCGATCAGCTATACCTTCCCTGTAACCTTTGCGGTTAACTGCATCACGATGGGAATAGGGATGGGTCTATCGACCAATATTGGTCGCTTACTTGGACAAGGTCACGCCCCACAAGCCGCTCGGTTTACCACTCACGGTTTGTTAT
This sequence comes from Vibrio sp. RM-41-2B, assembly GCF_024744415.1. Taxonomy (NCBI): domain Bacteria; kingdom Pseudomonadati; phylum Pseudomonadota; class Gammaproteobacteria; order Vibrionales; family Vibrionaceae; genus Vibrio; species Vibrio sp. RM-41-2B. The sequence goes on from NZ_JAMQWD010000026.1 coordinate 26,933, forward strand.
TAGCGGTGTTACTCGTGGCTATCGCCTCTTCGATTGGCCTTGCCACCATTGCACCACTGTTCCGCTTTCTTGGCTCAGCCGACGACCTAATTCCACTCATCGAAGAGTACATGCAGGTGTGGTATCTCACCATTCCATTGTTGGTGATCCCAATGGCGGGCAATAGCGCGATACGAGCATCTGGGGATACAAAAACACCCGCCAAAATCATGATGTTGGCGGGCTTGATTAACGGCATGCTCGATCCACTACTGATCTTCGGACTTGGCCCATTCCCCGAGCTTGGCATCCAAGGGGCGGCAATAGCCAGTGCTTTTAGCTGGTTAGGTGCGCTATGTGGCTCATTCTATGTGCTAGTTAAACGCGAAAAGTTGCTCGCCCCCCCCCAATGGTCCTTGCTGAAACAAGATTGGCAGCAAACGTTAAAAATCGGCACTCCTGCCGCACTGTCGAACGCGATGAATCCATTGTCCGGTGCCATTCTGATGATGCTGTTATCCAGCCACGGTACGGCAGCAGTTGCGGCTTACGGTGCGGCGCAGCGTATTGAGTCTATTTTGATCCTAGTCTTGATGTCTCTGACCTCAGCACTCACGCCATTCATGGCACAAAACTTAGGGGCGAAAAACCCTCAACGCGCCTTTTCCGGCTTATTTATCAGCATGCGTTTTGCGGTGGTGTTCCAAGGGTTTATCTTCTTGATGATGGTGCCATTGAGTATTCCTCTAGCGGCATTGTTCTCGCAGGAAGAAGCAGTTAAAAATCTGCTGTGGCATTACCTGCTTGTGGTGCCGTTCAGTTATGGTTTTCAAGGCATTGTGATGATGTTAATCAGTGGGTTGAATGCGATGCACAAACCATTACGAGCATTCCAATGGAGCTTTATGCGTTTGTTTGTGTTTACCCTGCCATCGGCATGGATCGGAAGCCAAATTTACAGTATTGAAGGCTTGTTTATAGGTATCGCAGTGGGGAATACGTTAGGTGGCCTACTTGGCTATATGTTTGCACTGCGCGAACGTAAATTGACGCTCATTGAACAGAGCAGCGCTTCGTAAGATTTTGTCCGATGCGTCAGCTTCCTTTTGCTGATACTCAAATACAAAAAAACCGCGGAAAGCCGCGGTTTTTCTTTATCTATTTCAAACTTGCTTAGAACAGTTCTTCAGCAACTTTGTATAGATCGTTGCGTACTGGACGCTTCATGTTTTCGATCGCGTCGATGATGTCGTGGTGAACAAGTTGCTCTTTCACGATACCGACACAGCGACCGCCATGACCTTCAAGCAGTAGGTGAACAGCGTAGTTACCCATGCGAGATGCTAGAACGCGGTCAAATGCCGTTGGACGACCACCACGTTGGATGTGACCAAGTACTGTTGCACGAGTTTCACGACCTGTCGCCGCTTCGATGTCACGAGCCAGTTCATTGGCATCCATCATTAGCTCAGTCAACGCGATGATTGCGTGTTTCTTACCTTTTGCGATGCCGTCTTGGATGTTGCTGATCAGCTTGTCTTTGTCTAGGCCAGTTTCTGGAGTGATGATGTACTCACAACCACCCGCGATTGCAGACATCAGAGTTAGGTCACCACAGTGACGACCCATGATTTCTACAATTGAAATACGTTGGTGAGATGAAGAAGTATCACGTAGACGGTCGATCGCATCGATAACTGTGTTTAGTGCACTTAGGTAGCCCACTGTGTAGTCAGTACCAGCGATATCGTTGTCGATTGTGCCTGGTAGACCGATACATGGGTAACCCATTTCAGTCAGTTTCTTCGCACCCATGTACGAACCGTCACCACCGATCACGACTAGCGCATCAATACCATGTTTTTTCAGGTTCTCAATCGCTTTTTCACGCACTTCCACTTCTTTGAATTCAGGGAAACGTGCAGAACCTAGGAACGTACCACCTTTGTTGATCACATCTGAAACGCTAGAACGATCTAGCTTCTCGATGCGGCCTTCGTATAGGCCTAGGTAGCCGTCGTACACACCGAATACTTCCAATCCCTCGGATAGTGCTGTACGTACTACGCCGCGTATCGCCGCGTTCATACCAGGTGCGTCACCGCCACTTGTTAAAACACCGATCTTCTTAATCATGCTCACCCTCGATCTTTGGCAATCAATTATTTAATTTTCTTTTAGGCCCCTTGTTACCAAGCAACCTGCATAATCCAGAACTGTGCGTTATGTTACATTTCCTCTACAGGATTACCAATGAAAACGCACTTTTTTATGTAACTTTTCTACTTATGTAAGAGTATTACAGTTTCTCTATGAAACTTTGTTGATTCACATCAGGATCACGAATCTTAATAAGTATTGATGGAAAGATAGTCAATAAGTGCCTGTTTGTCGTCAGGCACTTATGGATTTTTCGAGCCCTACCAATCTTGCGCTTTTTGCTCTTTCTCTGGCCCAAAAACGACAGACAATGGATCTTGATGGATCAAAACATCCGCATCAGGAAACAAAGCTAAAAGGTTTTCCTCAACTTTATCGGCAATATAGTGCGCTTCGATTAAACGTAAGTTATCGTCTAACTCCAAGTGCAACTGAATAAAGCGTGTCGGCCCTGACATACGGGTACGCAGTTGATGAACCCCAAGAACCCCTTTCACATTCAAACATTCATTGCGGATTTGCTCCAATTCGGAATCCGGCAGCTTTCGGTCTAATAACGTCTGAATCGCTTCGCTGACCATTTTGAAGGCGCTGTAAAGAATGAAGACACCAATGCCAATCGCAAACACCGCATCCGCTTGCGTCACGCCAAAGTAGCTGAGTCCCAGAGCCACCATGATCGCAGCGTTCATATACAAATCAGTCTGATAATGCAGAGAATCCGCCGCGATTGCTTGGCTCCCTGTCACGCGTACCACATGTTTTTGGAACATCACCAAGCCAAGTGTGACCACTATCGCAAACAGCGATACATAAACACCGAGCTCCGGCGCATGCAGTGCGTGTGGGCGGAAAAATCGGTCAATCCCGTTCAGGATCAAAAACACCGCCGACCCCGAAATAAACATCGCCTGAGCCAAGGCCGCTAAAGACTCAGCTTTACCATGCCCAAACGTATGTTCGCGATCTGCTGGTTGTAAGGCATAACGGACAACAACGAGATTTACCACCGACGCGGCGATATCCAACATTGAGTCGATCAGTGATGCCAATAGGCTAACTGAGCCGGTTACCCACCACGTGATGACTTTTACAATCAAGAGAAGAGTCGCCACAATAGTTGCAGTCCAAGCTGCGGTCGTCACTAAACGTGCATATTGCTGTTTCATAATCAAAGAGTTAACTCAAACCATACGTTGAGTATATTGAATGCCCATGAAATAACCAGATCAAAAAGAGGCAACCAATGGCTGCCTCTTTGTATAACATCAATTCATGACTTAATTATTGCGGTATTTTTCCATGCGCTTATGCATTCTGTCGCCACACTCTTGCATGCGTTCATTTTGCAACTTCACAAACTCTGCTTTTTGTTCTGGCGTTAATACGCTCAGCATTTGGTGCTTTCTTTCTAGCATTTGCACACGATGCTCAGTTTGGCGTTCAACCATTTCTTTTGCTAATGAGGTCGCTTGTGCTTCATCAAAACTATCCGCTAGTAAGAGTGACTGCATTTTTGCGTGGTGTGCTTGTCGCTCAGCCATACGAGCTTCGCGATTTTCAGAATATTTGCCTTTCATCTGTGCGCGGTTTGCTTCACGGAAAGACTTAAGCTGATCTTTTTGAGCATCCGTCAAACTCAAATCACGCATAATGCCACGGTCCATTCCCATGCCACATTCATCACGCGGGCCTTGATGATGGTTTTTACCACCGTAAGCGAATGCGCTTGCTGCGCCGAGAGTAAGAGGTAGAACAACAGCAGCTAACACAAGTTTTTTTGCAGATTTCATAATTTGATTCCTTACACAGGTGAGTGATTCTTCTGAGCTGTTCTCACAGCGCTTGAGTATAGAATACGACCCACTAGGTAAAGCGACGTATAGGGAGCGTAAAGAATCGTAAAGAGTGATTTTTACCCTCTTCGCAGCACATCATTCCAATGTAATATTAAGCTATCGGTAACTTACTATAGGTGCCCCCATGGCAAACATTCTTTTAATTGATGACGATATCGAGCTAACCAGCTTATTAAAAGAAGTACTCAGTTTCGAAGGATTTGACGTCAGCGAAGCAAATGATGGCGAAGCAGGCTTAGCTGCGGTCAATGATAAGATTGATTTGATTTTGTTGGATGTCATGATGCCGAAGCTAAATGGCATGGAAACCCTTAAACGCTTGCGTGAAAACTGGGAAACTCCTGTCTTGATGCTGACCGCTAAAGGGGAAGAAATTGACCGCGTGATCGGTTTAGAGCTAGGCGCGGATGATTATTTACCGAAACCTTTTAGTGACCGTGAACTGTTAGCACGTATCCGTGCGATCTTACGCCGTACCAGCAGCACACAAAAAAACACCAAAAACAGCGATTGCATTGAGTATCAAGAGCTCCGTCTTTACCCAGGTAAACAAGAAGCATACTGCGATCAACAGTTGCTCGATCTCACAGCAACCGAGTTTGCTCTGTTGACCCACTTTGTGCAAAACCCAGGACAAGTGCTAACTAAAGAAACATTGAGCTTAGATGTGCTTGGTAAACGACTCGCCGCTTTTGATCGCGCGATCGATATGCATGTTTCGAACTTACGTAAAAAATTACCAGATCAGAGCAATGGCAAGCCGCGCATCAAAACCCTGCGTGGTCGTGGCTATATGCTGCTTGAGGAGGATTAATGCGCCTATCACGCATCAAACTGCCAAACATCAATAGCTTGTATGGACGCATCTTTGCCATTTTTTGGTTCACTATGTTATTGGTGTTGATAGCCGTGCTATCACTGCCACATTTGGACCCTCGCAAAGCTCGCGACATTCCAGAAGAGCACTATAAACGTATGGTAGAAACGCGTGACGCAATCCAACAAAAATACCGTCAGCAAACTGATTTAGGTCGAATACTATTTCGTATCGAGGGTAACCGTCACGGTAAGCATGACCCTCGTCCGCGCGTATTTTTTTCTGACTACAGCGGTAATGTTCTTACGACAGAAAAACGCAGTAATTTCCAATTACGTGCCATGCAAAACTTTGTCACCAGTATCGAAGATTACAACCAGCCAAAGCAGAAACTGTATGGTCGATACATGATTGCAGGTCCAATCCCGATAACTTTGGCTGGCTCCGATATCTTGATGTATGTGGGCTTCAAGTGGAATGAGCCACCACCACTACTCTTGCGTCTGTTTGATCACCCATTCCAGCTGTTGCTCGCGGTCATGCTGGTTAGTACACCATTGCTGTTATGGCTTGCCTGGGCACTAAGTCAGCCAGCGCGTCGTCTTGAAGCCGCCGCTCAACGTGTGGCGAAAGGCGAATTTGTCACAGACCCAAATTTAGAAAAAGGCACGGCAGAGTTTCGTCAGGCTGGCAGCAGCTTCAACCAGATGGTCGAGGCGGTTAATCAAATGATTTCAGGACAACAACGCCTGCTATCCGATATCTCTCACGAGCTGCGCTCACCTTTAACTCGTCTACGCATGGCAAGCGCATTAGCAACGCGTAAACAAGGCGAAAGCCCAGAACTGACTCGTATCGATACCGAAGCGCAGCGCTTGGAACAGATGATCAGCGAATTGCTTGAACTGTCTCGCATGCAGGCGAACAGCCATATGACTCGCGAAACGCAGCCACTGGAAAGTTTGTGGGAAGAGATCATTAAAGATGCGCAGTTTGAAGCTGAGCAAATGGGTAAGCACCTACACTATTCTGAACTGCCAAAACGAAGTATCTCCGGCAATCCTAAACTGCTGATGAGTGCTGTGGAAAACATCGTTCGTAACGCCATTTATTACGGGAAAGATGAGGTGCAAATCGACATCAAGGCCGATGATGATACGCTGCATATCACGGTGGATGACAATGGCGAGGGCGTTCCTGAAGAAGAATTAGCCGCGATTTTTCGTCCGTTCTATCGCGTTTCAACGGCCCGCGATCGCCACTCCGGCGGCACGGGTCTCGGCCTAACCATTACCGAAAGTGCCATCCGCCAGCACAGTGGAACGATCGTCGCCAGTCGAAGTCCGTTAGGCGGATTGCGCATGAGTATCACCTTACCTATCAATCGTTAACTTCAAGCCGATGAGCTAACAGTAAGCCACACCCTATTTCTAGAGTGAGAGATTCACGGCTTCATCTTCACTTTAGAAATTGGGTGGGAACGCCTTCGAATACCCTTACAAAGATCAAAGTTGATAATAATTATCGTTAGCATTAAAGTGAATTTTCCAATTAAGGAGGATTTACTATGTCACATACATTTCCCGCTCTGCCTTACCCGTACGATTCACTAGAGCCGTACATCGACGCGAAAACCATGGAAGTGCATTACAGCAAACATCACAAGACTTATTTCGATAAGTTCGTAAGTGCCGTTGAAGGGAGCGAGCTCGAAACTCAGTCATTAGACGAGATCTTTGACAATATCTCTAAGCTCAGCCCTGCAGTGCGTAATAATGGCGGCGGCTACTACAACCACATCATTTATTGGAATTGCATGTCTCCAAACGGTGGCGGTGAGCCTCAAGGCGCACTTGCTCAGGCAATTAACGATAAATTTGGTAGCTTTGCGCAATTTAAAGAAGCGTTTGCCCAAGCCGCGATTAATACCTTTGGTTCTGGCTTTGCATGGTTGATCGTAAAAGATGGTGAGATTCACATTACGTCCACCAGCAATCAAGACAACCCTCTGATGGACGTAGTGGATGTACGCGGCGAACCAATCCTCGCATTAGACGTGTGGGAGCACGCGTATTACATCAGCTACCAAAACCGTCGCCCAGAATACATTGACGCATGGTGGAACGTCGTCAACTGGCGAGCGGTTGAAGAAAATTACGCTCACGCTCTATTATAAAGAGCATCGATACTTACGGTATTAACGTCCGCGCTAATGCCTGCTTTCATACCCAGGTCAATCTTGCTGAATCTCGCATATCTTGCTGACTTGGGTATATACTGCCCCTCTATTTGACCAACTCTATTTCAATACCATGTTTGATATCGCTTTATACGAACCAGAAATCGCGCCGAACACCGGCAACATCATTCGACTTTGTGCCAACTGCGGTGCAAACCTTCACTTAATTGAACCTCTGGGTTTCGATCTTGAAGAGAAGAAAGTCCGCCGCGCTGGTTTGGATTACCATGATTTAGCTCGCGTAACGCGTCATAAGAACTATCAAGCATTCTTAGAATATTTAGAGAAAGAGAAACAAGGTAACTACCGATTGTTTGCCTGCACCACCAAAACCACAGGTCACCACGTTGATGCACAATACCAAGCAGGTGACGTATTGATGTTTGGTCCAGAAACTCGTGGCTTGCCTGCTGAAATCATCGATAGCTTGCCAATGGAGCAGCGTATCCGCATTCCAATGATGCCAGATGCGCGCAGCCTAAACCTTTCGAACGCCGTTGCGATCATTGCTTTTGAAGCATGGCGTCAAATGGGGTTTGAAGGCGCGTTGTAAGCACCACGAATTCCAAACACAAAAAAGGGCGCTTAGTGCGCCCTTTTGTTTTCTTTACTCTCTGACTCAATCAGTTGAGCTTGTTGCGATCATCATCGTCTTTACGCTCGTATTCCCCTTCAAAGGTATTGCCATCGTCTGACTGGGAATTAAATGGGTCACGGCGGAACGGGTCTTGCTCAAATGGCCCTTGGTTAGAGAAACCACCTTGGAAGCCACCACCATGCATGGTTTTCACCACCATTTTACTCATCAAGTATTTGGCAATCGCGGCGCGTGGTGCAGGAAGCAACACCAGCATACCAAGAGCATCGGTCATAAAGCCCGGTGTTAACAGCAGCACGCCAGCCACCGCTAGCATTACACCTTCAAAAATTTGCTGGGCTGGAATTTCACCTTGTTCCAGACGCCCCTGCACCGACATCAGAGTTTGGATGCCTTGGCTGCGCACCAACGATGCACCGACAAATGCCGTGATTAATACTAATGCGATAGTCGGCCATAAACCTAAAAAGCCGCCCACCTGAATAAATAAGCCGATTTCAATGATCGGGACAAAAATAAACGCCAATAATAAGATAGGAAACACACGCCCTCCTTTGTTTAATTCAGTGTAATGGTAAAAGCGGACTAAGCTCAAACGAATCGTTGTAAAAAAGCGTGTTCATACTGGTCTCTTCCTACGCAGAAAAAGTGGTAGTGGAGTGTTTCATTCAATTGCATACCGATTTTTTCGTGCTTTTAAAGTGCTAATTTCGAACTCTAAAAACCCATGTTTGTCGAGGAAAATCGAGTACCCATAAAGGGTTATTAATAACCCGTTCATACTTTGCAAATTATTGACTCATGAAAAACGAAAAAGGTGATCTAGTTACTATTTTTATGCGCTAGGTGCAGTATCATGTGCCACATAAGTCAGGACGGATTTTCCAGCCAAAAATTCTGATGAATGGATTCTAGATTGCAGAAATGGCTAATAAATAACTTTATTATCAGAATTATCATCTAAGGATCCTGCTATGGCTACCCTATCTGATGCTCCAAAAACAGCAAACCCAGCCACTCGTATTGAAGAAGATCTATTAGGTCAACGTCATGTCCCTGCAGATGCGTACTACGGTATTCATACGCTACGTGCGATCGAGAACTTCAACATCTCTAATATGACCATCTCTGACGTACCAGAATTTGTACGCGGTATGGTAATGACCAAAAAAGCAGCGGCGTTGGCAAACAAAGAACTTGGGGCGATTCCAAAAGACGTTGCAAACTACATCATCGAAGCGTGTGATTTGATCCTAGAAACTGGCAAGTGCATGGATCAATTCCCATCAGACGTATTCCAAGGTGGTGCGGGCACTTCCGTGAACATGAACACAAACGAAGTGATCGCAAACGTTGCTCTTGAGCTAATGGGCAAAGAGAAAGGTCAATACGAATTTGTTAACCCAAATGACCACGTAAACAAGAGCCAATCAACCAACTGTGCGTACCCAACAGGTTTCCGTATCGCGGTTTACAACAGCGTACACAAACTAATGGAAGCAATTGAGTACCTAAAAGGCGCATTCGAACTTAAAGCAATTGAGTTTAAAGATGTACTGAAAATGGGTCGTACTCAGCTACAAGACGCGGTACCGATGACTGTAGGTCAAGAGTTCCACGCTTGGGCAGTAACACTAAACGAAGAGATTCGTGCTCTAGATTACACCTCTAAACTACTCCTAGAGATCAACCTAGGCGCAACCGCAATCGGTACAGGTCTAAATACCCCGACTGGCTACCAAGCGCTTGCAGTAAAACATCTAGCGGAAGTAACAGGTCTTGACGTTGTTGCGGCAGAAGACCTTATCGAAGCGACTTCTGACTGTGGCGCATACGTAATGACGCACAGTGCACTAAAACGTCTAGCGGTGAAACTATCGAAGATCTGTAACGACCTTCGTCTACTTTCTTCTGGCCCACGCGCGGGTCTAAATGAATTGAACCTACCTGAAATGCAAGCAGGTTCTTCAATCATGCCAGCAAAAGTAAACCCAGTTATCCCAGAAGTAGTAAACCAAGTTTGCTTTAAAGTTCTAGGTAACGACAACACGGTTTCTTTCGCAGCAGAAGGCGGTCAGCTACAGCTAAACGTAATGGAACCAGTTATCGCACAAAGCATGTTTGAGTCTATCTCTCTACTACACAATGCGTGTGTGAACCTACGTGATAAATGTATCGACGGCATCACGGTCAACAAAGAGACTTGTGAAAACTACGTTTACAACTCTATCGGTATCGTCACTTATCTAAACCCATACATCGGCCACCACGAAGGTGACATCGTAGGTAAGATTTGTGCGGAAACCGGTAAGAGTGTTCGCGAAGTTGTGCTAGAGCGCGGCCTGCTAACCGCAGAAGAGCTTGATGAAATCTTGTCAGTAGAAAACTTCATGCATCCAACTTACAAAGCGAAACGCTACGAGTAATAACTAATTCGAAGGGGGCCACTCAGGCCCCTTTTTTAGGCTCTCATACGGTTAACCACATTTTTTATATGCTTTTATTGCCATTAGGCCACTGGGTTCTAATTCTCTGAGCATTTACTCCTGTTCCTGAGTGTTCAAAAAATCAGAATCAATAAAAAACTAAAGAGGTATCAATATGGTCATGGTCGAACTCTTCGTGGTTCTGCTCTTCATTTATTTGGGGGCTAGAATCGGCGGTATCGGCATTGGTTTTGCTGGTGGTGCTGGGGTCATTGCGTTGTCTTTGATCTTAGGTGTGCCAACAAGCCAAGCTTACATCCCAGTTGACGTAATTTTGATCATCATGTCGGTCATCACGGCTATCGCAGCAATGCAAGTGGCAGGTGGTTTAGACTGGATGGTGCAAGTTGCTGAAAACTTTTTGCGCAAGCACCCTGAGCGCATCACCTTTTATGCGCCTATCGTAACTTACCTAATGACGCTGATGGCTGGTACCGGCCACACGGCATTCTCTACTTTGCCAGTAATTGCAGAAGTCGCGAAAGGCCAAGGCGTGCGTCCTTCTCGTCCACTGTCTATCGCAGTAGTGGCATCGCAAATCGCTATCACCGCATCACCAATCTCAGCGGCAGTAGTGGCATTCGCTGCGATGCTGCATCCATTCGGCGTTGACTACCTAACACTATTGGCAATCTGTATCCCAACGACGTTCATCGCGTGTATGATCGGTGCGTTCGTTGCGAACTTCATGGGCTGTGAGCTAAAAGACGATGCTGAATACCAAGAGCGTCTAGAAAAAGGCTTAATCAAGCTAAATACAGAAGCAAAACGCGAAATCCTACCAACAGCGAAGAAAGCGACGTTCATCTTCCTAGGCGCAATCGCATTCGTAGTGTGTTACGCAGCAGCAATTTCTGGCTCTGTTGGCCTTATCGAGAACCCTGCTCTAGGTCGTAACGAAGCTATCATGACGGTAATGCTAGCAGCCGCGGCAGCTATCGTAATGAGCTGTAAAATCGACGCTGGCAAAATTCCAGCCGCAGCAACATTCCGCTCTGGTATGACAGCGTGTGTGTGTGTTCTTGGTGTGGCATGGTTAGGTTCTACGTTCGTTAACGCGCACGTTGACGGCATCAAAGAAGTCGCTGGAGCACTACTAGCAGACTACCCATGGATGCTAGCGCTTGTTCTATTCTTCGCGTCTATGCTGCTTTACTCGCAAGGTGCAACCACGGTTGCGCTGATGCCAGCAGCACTTGCTATCGGTGTGGCACCACTTACCGCAGTTGCATCTTTCGCAGCAGTAAGTGCGCTATTCGTACTGCCAACTTACCCAACGCTTCTAGCAGCGGTTGAGATGGACGACACGGGTTCAACGCGTATCGGTAAGTACGTATTCAACCACCCATTCTTTGTACCTGGTGTGGTAACCATTGCTTCTGCGGTAGCACTTGGCTTCGCATTCGGTGGTCTACTGATCTAGTAGAAACAGAGTCTTACTCGGGGAGCTTCGGCTCCCTTTTTTATTGCCTGTTGTCTTGATTTATGCTCAATAAATCTTCATTTTCATGAAACTTATTGACTCGCCTCCGGGTCTGATTGAGTTACACTAACGGCAATTATCTAAGATGAATTGACTCTTTTATGCGCGCATTACTTTCCGTTTTACTCTTAGGGCTCATTACCTTTTCCACTCCGTCTTTAGCTTTATTTGGCAAAGACCAGTTTACCAATAGCCAGAACAACAGTTTTGGTAGCAGCAGCGACAGCTTTGTTCCGGTCGATCAGGCATTTCCGTTTAATTTCTACCAGCAAGACGACAAATTGATGCTCGATTGGCAGGTACGCGATGGTTATTACCTGTATCAAGAGCGTTTATCTGTGTCTGGTGAGAACATCTCACTGGGCGAACTGCAAATGGAAAACGGCACGCCACATAAAGATGAATTCTTTGGTGATGTGCATATCTATACCACACCACTATTTGTCAATATCCCAATGAGTAATTGGCAAGAGGGCGCACGTGTCATTGTGCAATATCAAGGCTGTGCGAAAGCGGGCTTCTGCTACCCACCAGAAACGCGTGAGATTCCAATCAGCGCGTTTTCTTCATCCAATTCCGACACCGTAGCACCGACTGCCAAGGCACCGACGACAGAAAAAGCACAGCCAGCAACAAAACCAACCACCACTTCAGTACCAGTCAGTGAGCAAGATAGCTTAGCCGCGAATCTAGCCGACAAGTGGTGGACGCCGTTGTTGTTTTTGGCACTTGGTGTGGGTCTAGCATTTACCCCTTGTGTACTGCCGATGTACCCAATTTTGACCAGCATCGTGCTTGGCAGTGGCAAGCTGAGCCAACGTCGTGCGCTTGGTTTGTCATTTGTTTACGTACAAGGCATGGCGCTGACTTACACGCTGCTCGGCCTTGTAGTGGCGTCTGCGGGCATGCAGTTCCAAGCGGCGATGCAACACCCTTATGTGCTGATTGGTTTGAGTGTACTGTTCATCGCATTAGCTATGTCGATGTTTGGTCTGTACTCATTGCAGTTACCAAGCAGCGTGCAAACGTGGCTGAATAACTTAAGTAACAAGCAGCAAGGTGGTAGCAGTGCTGGCGTGTTTGCAATGGGGGCAATATCTGGCTTGGTTTGTTCTCCGTGTACTACCGCCCCACTCTCTGGTGCGCTGCTTTACGTCGCACAAAGTGGCGACTTACTCACTGGTGGAGTCGCCCTTTACGCGCTGGCGATGGGCATGGGGATTCCGTTGATCCTTGTGGCGGTATTTGGCAACAAGTTGCTACCAAAAGCCGGCGGTTGGATGGACCGCGTGAAAACGCTGTTCGGCTTTATTCTGCTTGCTGCGCCTATCTTCTTGTTGGAACGCATCATGCCAGAAATGTGGTCAACAATTCTGTGGTCAACACTGGGCATCGCTGCCTTTGGTTGGCTGTATCATGTGAAAAACAGCTTGGAGTTTGGTGGCTGGAAACAAAGCGCCGTTGGCATCATCGCCGTATTGGGTTTGCTCGCGTCAGCACAGCCAGTATTAAATTACTGGTTTGGTAATAACGCAACGCAAGCTCAACAAACTTCCGTAAGCTTTACACGCATTGCCAATGTTGCAGAGTTGGAAGAACAACTAGCGCTAGCCAAAGCAGCTGGCAAACCTGTGATGCTCGACTTCTACGCCGATTGGTGTGTGGCGTGTAAAGAGTTTGAGAAGTACACCTTCCATGATCCAAGCGTCGAAGCCAAGCTAAAAGACTTTGTTCTTCTGCAAGCTGATGTAACCAAGAACCAAGTGCAAGATATTGAGTTACTCAAACACATGAACGTGCTTGGCTTGCCAACCATCGAGTTCTGGGATGCGAATGGCGAACACATTTCAAACGCGCGTTTAACCGGCTTTATGCAAGCCGAGCCTTTCTTAGAGCACATCCAACAATTCTGATCATCAGATATTCAAACGCCAGTGATGACCACTGGCGTTTTTTATTACCCAGATTTGAATGAGAAAATTGCGCTTATATGCAATTTTCCTAATAAAAGTCGATTTGGTTCAGACTTTTAGCGAATAAATATTGTCCACTATCTCAAAGCTGGACAATAATAAATTTAACGAAATAGTCAAAAGTGTTTAACGTCATGGATTCGACCTACACCATCATCATTGCAGATGATCACCCACTCTTCCGTAATGCCTTGTTTCAATCTATCCACATGGCAATCAGTGGGGCAAATTTGCTTGAAGCGGACTCACTCGACGCACTACTGGCTTTGTTAGAGCGAGAAGAAGAGCCAGATTTGGTGCTATTGGATCTCAAAATGCCAGGAGCAAATGGTATGTCTGGCTTGATTCACTTGCGAGCAGAACACCCAGACTTACCAATCGTCGTCGTCTCGGCTAGTGAAGAGCCAGCGATCGTGACACAAGTGAAAAGCCATGGTGCGTTTGGTTTTATTCCTAAATCGAGCGACATGCGCGAATTGGTGAATGCGCTCAATCAAGTGCTCAATGGCGACCCGTATTTTCCTGAAGGGCTGATCACCAATAACGCGGCATGTAATGACTTAGCCGAGAAGATTGCCGCGCTAACGCCACAGCAATATAAGGTGTTGGGGATGTTGTCAGATGGCTTACTGAACAAACAAATCGCCTACGAATTGAATGTTTCAGAAGCCACCATCAAAGCGCACATGACGGCGATTTTCCGCAAGCTCGGCGTAAAAAACCGCACACAAGCCGTCATCATGCTAACGGAGATGAACGACTAGGTTCACTCCTCGTCAGCGAGCAGGCTTTGCTCGCTTGGCAAACGGATACCTACTTTGGTGACTTGTTGGTCAACGACATCGGCAATGATCCATTGCAAGCCTTGCCACTCGAATTGGTCCCCTAACACTGGTGTAGTCCCCAGTTGTTCTTCTACAAGGTTTCTTAAGCTTTTATCGAGTGACTCATCGCCCAAGTTCAGGCCATACATCATCGCAATATCGGCAAGGTTCACTTCAATATCTAGGAAGAAATCACCAAAGAATCGTGCCAATGACGCTTTCTCAGGCGCTTCACTGAATAGCAAGCTCAGAGCATCCAAATCCTTTTCTTGCGCCAACACACACAAGGTATCGTCTTCTTCGAGGCGCGTACTACCTGACGGATGCAATAACGCTTTATTGCGAAATACTGCGGCGATGCGCGTTCCATCCGGCATCGAAAGACTACGCAATGGTTCACCAATACACCATTTATCCGCTTTAAGCTTATAGATAAACAGTTCCCACTCACTAGTTGGGTAAATCTCCACACCAGTGCGTGAAATTGGCTCAGGTTTAGAAGGCAGCTCTACCTTCGCCAGAGACATCGCTTTAGTCAATGTGCCACCTTGCACAATCAAAGAGACCATTACCACGAAAAACGCCAAATTGAAGTACAACTGCGCATCTGGCAATCCTGCCATCATTGGAAATACCGCCAGAATGATTGGGACAGCACCGCGCAATCCCACCCAAGAAACAAACCACTTTTCACGTGGTGTGAAACTCTTGAATGGCAGTAAACCGATCCAAACCGAGATTGGACGGGCAAATAAAATCATCCCAAAGGCCAGCGCCAAACCAGGCAACGCAATAGAGAGCAAGTTGGAAGGCGTAACCAATAAACCAAGCACGAGGAACATACCGATTTGAGCTAGCCACGTCATGCCATCTAGAACATGAAGAATGGAATGGCGGCTGCGTGTTGGACGATTACCTAGCAGTAAACCAACCAGATAAATTGACAGAATACCGCTGCCACCTAATGCATTAGATAAAGCGAAAATCAGCAAGCCACCACTGACGGTTAAAATCGAATATAAGCCATCCGGCAGTTGATTACGATTGATGACCTTCCACAAAATCCAGCCACCAGCAAAACCGAGTAAAGCGCCAATACCAAACTGCTTAAGAAAACTGAGCGCCAAAAAGCCCACACTCAAATCTGCATCTGGGTTCGCTAAAATAGCAATCAGAGTAACAGTCAGAAACACCGCCATAGGATCATTGGTGCCGGATTCAATTTCCAGCGTTGAGCCAACACGTTCGTTAAGACTACGACCTTTGAGTAGAGAAAAAACCGCGGCGGCATCAGTGGAACCGACTATCGCACCAACTAATATACCTTGCAGCAAGTCTAAGTCGAATAACCACGTTGCCATCAGCCCGGTCAAAATAGTGGTGATCGCAACCCCAAACGTTGCTAAAGACACCGAAGGCCATAACGCCACCCTAAAGCTGGCAACCCGTGTTCTCATACCACCATCGAGCAAAATGATGGCTAATGCGAGGTTACTGACCAAGTAAGCGATCGAAAAATTATCAAATAAAATACCGCCTAAACCGTCTTCCCCCGCCAGCATTCCAACGGCTAAAAATACCAAAAGAATTGGGATTCCCAACTTAGAGGAAACTGGGCTTAAAAGAACGCTAAGTGCGATTAACAACGCACCTATAAGAAAAAAACTATTAATGGTGTCTGCGTCCATTCTCACCCTCCCTTAATGAAAAACGATATGCTTGTGATGAGCTAAGGCGACTTCGTTAATAAGTTAATGCCTTAATCTGCCTCCTCCTTAAACCGTCCCAAAGCGCGAGGTTGTACGAGAATGACTCAGTTATATTACTTTATTGTGCGCTAAAACGGTGATTTGGTACGAAAACTTTATGTAAATAAATTACTTGTGAATTTTTCACGCCAATTTTTTCGCTGATTGATAAAAAGAAGAACGCAGAATGTTTCTGTTAAGGATCGCTAAAATCAATGAAGAAAAAATTAATCACGTCTCTTATTCGTGCTTTTTATCATTTTTCTCCTTAGACCTTTGGCTAATTTAACAGCTTTTTAACATTAACAAATAACCCTAACTCTTCTCTAAGCGCCCATATCACGGGAGTTTTTTATTTTTTATACCCCGACTAAAGTTGAAAAGAGTTCTTGCCAACACCTTGCTAATGTACATGTTGAAACATTTTTTTAACAACAATACCAATCGTAAGGAGACGGCAATGGCATTTGAAAGCGAAGAAAGAGCCAAAGCCTATTGGGACAAAAACGTGAAGCTCATGATTGGCCTTATGGTCATCTGGTTCGTAGTGTCTTTCGGCTGCGGCATTTTATTTGTCGACGTACTTAATCAATTTCAATTAGGTGGATACAAACTTGGTTTCTGGTTTGCTCAGCAAGGCTCCATCTACACCTTCCTAGGTATTATTTTCTATTACGCATGGAAGATGCGCCAAATCGACCGTGAATTCGGCGTAGATGAGTAAGGAGTAACTCAGATGGATTTGAAAACTATTACCTACTTGGTTGTTGGTGCAACCTTCGTCCTCTACATCGGTATTGCGATCTGGGCGCGTGCGGGGTCAACCAAAGAGTTCTATGTCGCAGGTGGCGGGGTAAACCCAATCGCTAACGGTATGGCAACCGCTGCTGACTGGATGTCGGCGGCATCGTTCATCTCAATGGCGGGTCTGATTGCCTTTATGGGTTACGGCGGCTCCGTATTCCTAATGGGTTGGACTGGCGGTTACGTACTGCTTGCGCTACTACTCGCCCCTTATCTACGTAAGTTTGGTAAGTTTACGGTGCCAGAGTTTGTTGGTGAACGCTTCTACTCGAACACGGCACGTATCGTGGCGGTTATCTGTCTTATCATCGCATCGGTCACTTATGTTATCGGCCAGATGAAAGGCGTTGGCGTTGCCTTCGGTCGCTTCCTAGAAGTTGATTACTCAACAGGCCTACTGATTGGTATGTGTATCGTATTCATGTACGCAGTACTTGGCGGCATGAAAGGCATCACTTACACGCAGATTGCTCAATATTGCGTACTCATTCTTGCTTACACTATCCCTGCAATCTTTATCTCTCTGCAACTTACAGGTAACCCGCTACCTCAGATTGGCCTCGGGAGTACCATTCAAGGCACCGATGTTTATCTGCTCGATAGGCTCGACCAAGTGGTGACCGAACTCGGCTTTAGTGAGTACACTACGCAGGTTCGCGGTAGCACACTAAACATGTTCGTTTACACCATGTCATTGATGATCGGTACTGCGGGTCTACCACACGTTATCATCCGTTTCTTTACGGTACCTAAGGTACGTGATGCGCGTACTTCTGCTGGCTGGGCACTTGTGTTCATCGCGATTCTATACACAACAGCGCCAGCAGTTTCAGCAATGGCTCGTCTAAACCTAATGGATACCGTTAACCCAGCTCCGGGCCAACACCTTGCGTATGATGAGCGCCCTGATTGGTTCAAAAACTGGGAAACAACAGGTCTATTAGGCTTTGATGATAAGAATGGCGATGGCCTGATCGAGTACACCTCAAACCCTGACACCAATGAGTTGCGAGTTGACCGTGACATCATGGTACTAGCAAACCCAGAAATCGCTAAGCTACCAAACTGGGTCATTGCACTCGTAGCCGCTGGTGGCCTCGCTGCAGCACTATCCACAGCAGCGGGTCTGTTGCTTGCTATTTCGTCGGCGATTTCCCATGACTTAATTAAAGGGGTTATAAACCCGAACATATCCGAGAAGAAGGAGCTGCTTGCCAGCCGAATCTCGATGGCGGTGGCAATCGCAGCCGCAGGCTATCTCGGATTGAATCCTCCAGGCTTTGCAGCTGGTACGGTGGCGCTCGCCTTTGGTCTTGCTGCGTCATCCATCTTCCCTGCGTTGATGATGGGTATCTTCAGTAAAGGCATCAATAAAGAAGGCGCAATCGCCGGTATGATTGCCGGTATCAGTATCACGCTGTTCTACGTATTCCAGCACAAAGGCATCCTATTCGTTGCTGACTGGAAATATCTAGAAAGCTGGGGAACCAACTGGTTCCTAGGTATTGAGCCAAACGCGTTTGGTGCTATCGGCGCACTATTTAACTTCATCGTGGCATTCGCGGTATCGAAAGTTACGGCGGAAACACCTCAAGAAGTTAAAGATCTTGTTGAACACGTTCGTGTCCCTGTTGGTGCAGGCGATGCCGTGGACCACTAAAATATAACGCAAGCCACAAAAGCCCCACTTGGGGCTTTTTTATTCACCTAACTTATTCTAATAATTAGATTCCCTGAGCCGTAGCAAGGAAGCACACGAATGGCATTGGTTATATGTTCGGGGAACGCAGAAACCATTGTTTAGAACAAGGCAAAGATTGCAGCAAGCTAGTTGCTCTACCTTCAAAATCATTAACGAAGTTATTAGTGATTTTAGCCAGTTAAAATGAACAGATAATTGATGGAATTAGTATTTTATGTTCAAAAACAAGCACTTTATTCTCGCTCTGCTGATTGCGCCGATTCTTTCTTTGATCGCCTACTTCGGCACCGATATGGCACTCAGCGAGAAACCCCACGCGGCACAAGAAGGGGAAACTTACAAACTCGCGAGTAAGTCTAACTGTCGTTACACCAGTGGACTGTGTGACATGGAAAATGGCGACTTTAAAGTGAAGTTTCGCTCAGAACAGCTCACGAAAAATGGCTTAGAATTGTCACTCAATGCCGCTTATCCACTCGAAGGGGTCAAAGTTTCCATCGTTAATGACGAAGATAAAAATGCTCAGCCGGTTGATATGAAGCCCGCCGATCAGGCTGGAAAAAGTTGGTACATTACCTTACCAAGACCAGCATCCGCAGAAAGTTGGTTAAGAGTCGTCATTCAATCTGGAGGCACACTTTATTACGGCGAAACACAAACCGCGTTTGTGAAGTACGAAACCTTATTTACAGAGTAATGGCCACAGATAAAGACACCGATATCCAAAACGTCGATACCTCATTGTCACCTCAGGACTAAATAATTCCCTCTCTGCCGACGCTTTTACGTCGGCT
Source organism: Vibrio sp. RM-41-2B (assembly GCF_024744415.1). NCBI lineage: Bacteria > Pseudomonadati > Pseudomonadota > Gammaproteobacteria > Vibrionales > Vibrionaceae > Vibrio > Vibrio sp. RM-41-2B. Next base: position 46,399 of record NZ_JAMQWD010000026.1, read on the forward strand.
TTTGTTTCCGTAAGTCTTTCTTCAACAACCTCTTACTCTAAAAAGAGTTGCCAACCCACCACTTAATTGATAATAATTATCATTACATTGAAAGAGAGGTGGTTATGGACAACAAACGGGACATCTTCAACGCATTTTTTAAAGCACAAGATAGATTCCTTCTCGCCGCACCACACGGCTTTGAGCCAGACGTAATTCATGACTATATTCATTGGGGAATGGTGTTGTCTTCCTGCTATGAACACGGTGCCGATGAAGAAAATCTATTGTTGTGTGAGCTGTTTTTGCGTCAGGTTTATTTCCATCTACTAGACGCAATTCAAGACTCCACTCGCAGTCGCATCTTCCGTCGTGTCTGTCTCGATTCTATCCATACGCCATTATTCTGTCTCAAACGCTATTACTATCAGTTTGAACAAGGCGACGTGAAATTTCTCGCATTACAACAACAATTACGCCTGATTCAAATCTCACTCGATTAACCAAAAGGATCCCTACCATGAGCACCGAATTCCGCATAGAAACTGACAGTATGGGCGAAGTGAAAGTCCCAGCAGATGCACTCTACCAAGCCCAAACTCAGCGCGCCGTCGATAACTTCTCATTCAGTCAACATAAGATGCCATCTGGCTTCATCCAAGCGTTGGCACACATCAAGCAGACTGCGGCACTCACCAACGCACAATTGGGGCTGCTTGAAGGTGATATCGCTAATGCGATTGCTGACGCAGCTCAGGCGATTATCGAGGGCAATCATATTGAGCAGTTCCCAATTGACGTATTTCAAACCGGATCAGGCACCAGCTCAAATATGAATGCGAATGAAGTGATTGCAACACTGGCCTCCCAGCATCTAGGCGGTACCGTCAGTCCTAATGATCACGTCAACATGGGACAAAGCAGTAACGATGTGGTGCCAACCGCAATTCAAGTGAGCGCAGCATTAGCCATTGAAACACAGCTCTTCCCGGCCCTGTCACACCTCATCCAAACACTAGAGTCTAAGCAACAAGCACTGAAAGATGTTGTAAAAACCGGGCGCACTCACTTAATGGACGCGATGCCTATAACCTTTGCTCAAGAGCTTGGCGGTTGGCAGTTCCAAATCGACCATGCTAAGCAAGCGATTGAGCAAGCACTGCCAGCGGTAAAAGCCTTAGCCCAAGGTGGTACGGCGGTTGGTACAGGGATCAATGCCGATCCACGCTTTGCAGACTTATTCGCTAGCAACCTAACCCAGTCAACTCGTATTCAGTTCACGGCCAGTGATAACTTCTTTTTCAATTTAAGCAGTCAAGATGCGATCGTCGCCCTATCGGGACAGCTCAAAACAGCAGCAGTTGCGATCATGAAGATCGCAAACGATCTTCGCTGGATGAACTCAGGCCCATTGGCTGGTTTAGGTGAGATTGAATTACAGGGCTTGCAACCGGGTTCTTCCATCATGCCTGGCAAAGTAAATCCTGTGATCCCAGAAGCCGCAGCTATGGCCTCAGCGCAAGTCATTGGTAATGACACCACGATTACCGTCGCGGGCCAAGCAGGCAACTTCCAACTAAACGTCATGCTACCTGTCATTGCTCATAACGTATTGGAGAGCATCGAGTTGCTCGCTAACAGCGCAACCGCTTTAGCCGATAAGGCCATTGCAACATTCGAAGTTCGTCAAAATAACTTGGATGTAGCGCTCGCCAAAAACCCAATTTTGGTCACGGCCCTCAACCCGGTCATTGGCTACCTAAAAGCGGCAGAAATCGCGAAGAAAGCCTATAAGCAGGGTCGTGCGATTATTGATGTCGCAGAAGAAGAAACCGATTTAGATAGAGCAACGCTAGAACGATTACTTAATCCCGCAAAGCTCACCCAAGGTGGTGTCGCGGAATAATCGGCAAACTCAGCCTACAAACCAAAATAAGATTACAAACACAGAGACCTCCATTCGGAGGTCTCTTTTATAGCAACGCTAAAACACTCTAAATCTATGCGACGCGGTTGAGCACCGAACGCAATTTAAGCGGCTTAACTGGCTTCGCAATAAAGCTGAACCCATTTGCCTTGATGCCATCAAGCATATCATCGGTGCGATCCGCGCTGATGATGACACCTTCAAAGCAGCTGCCTAGTCTCAAGCGACATTGCTGTAGCACTTCCAAGCCAGTACGACCATCATCAAGTCGGTAATCGGAGAAAATCACGTCCGGAATCCAACCATCCTCGAGTGCTTGTAGACTTTCGACCAAATCGGTCGCCACTCGCGTATCGCAGCCCCATCGAGACAGTAAGTTTTCCATACCGACTAAAATATCGGGCTCATTATCCACACATAGAATTCTTAGATGACCAAGTTCAGACTGGTTACTTGTCGCAACTTGAACTGGGTGCGGCTGCACATGATCGGCTTTATCAAGCGTGATAGAAAAGACACTGCCTTTACCAACCCAAGAACGCATCGAAATTTCATGCCCGAGCACTTGAGCAATTCCCTTGGAAATCGCCAAACCAAGCCCGAGACCTTGGTCGGAACGAACTTGAGTTCCGCGATTAAACTCTTCAAAGATCTCTTGCTGCTTCTCTTCTTCAATACCTACACCGTTGTCCCACACATCAATACGCACTCGCCCTTTGACACGGCGAACACCGAGCACCACTTTGCCATTCGGGTTATAACGAAACGCATTGGTCAGGAAGTTTTGCACCACACGGCGCAGCAGTTTGGGATCCGATTTCACCATGAGTGAGGATGGAATCATGGTGAATGTTATACCTTGTTGCTTGGCTAATGCGCTGAACTCCGCATTCAAATTCGACAACACATCGTTTAACGCAAAACCGTGCATATTGACTTCCAGCTTGCCCGACTCCAAGCGCGAAATATCCAGCAAATCTCCTATCAGGTCTTCGGCCGCCTCTAAAGCACTCTCAATGTGAGCCGACAGCTTTTTAGCTTCGCTGTCTTTGGCTACTTCCGACAATGAAGAAGCGAACAGGCGCGCCGCGTTGAGTGGCTGCATCAAGTCATGGCTTACTGCCGCCAAGAACCGTGATTTGGACTTCGATTCCAAATCGGAGCGTTGCGTCGCTGCCACTAGCTGCTTGTTAAGCTGTTCTAATTCCCGAGTCCGCAGACGCACCCTTTCTTCCAACGTCTCGTTGGCGTCTTTCAGCGCTTGCTCTGCATCACGGAATACGGTGATGTCGGTAAAGCTCATCACAAAGCCACCACCTGGCATTGGGTTACCTTGTACCTCAATCACGCGACCATCAGGACGAACCCGAGAAGAGGTGTGCCGAGTCCCTTGCTCAAGGTGATAAACGCGACGACGGACGTGGTCATCAGGATCGCCTGGTCCACATAAACCTTGCTCTGCATTGTGCCGAATCACATCCGCAATCGGTCGCCCAACTTGGATCAAGCCTGGCGGAAATTCAAAGAGTTCTAAGTAGCGTTGGTTCCAAGCCACCAAGCGTAATTGCTTATCGACCACCGCAATACCTTGCCCGATATGTTCAATCGCCCCCTGAAGTAGGCCTCGGCTAAAATCGTACAGTTCAGAGGCTTCATCGACGATAGTCGCCACCTCTTCAAGCTGCATGTTTCTTCCCTGCAACGCAGAAGTAAGTACTAACTTAGCAGAAGAAGCACCGAATACCCCGGCTAATACACGTTCGGTATGTCGAATCAGAGAAGATGGCGCTTGCTGATTCGGCATTAGCTCTTCTCGTTGCTGGCTCCAGTACGCTTGAAAAGCCGCTTTTACTCGCGTTCGCCCAACAAACCTAGATGCTAACATTTCTAGTTCCGCGACCGTAACACGACTCTGGTACAGGCTCATGTTTTCGCTTTCAGGCAGTGGCGTACCAACGAATGACGCCGATTGTAAGCGCTCACTTAGGCTTGGTCGTGTGGCCATAGAAACCACAACAAAACACACTGCATTGGCGACCACGCTGAGGATCATCCCCCAATCTGAAATCGCAATGTCAAAGCCAGCCAATACCTCTGGTGGGGTGATCAACCAAATCAAAAAGTTGTTACTGGCATTCCCGGCAAGCATGTCCGTTTGGCTCATTAACGTAATCAGCCAAATGGTAAAGCCTACCGCCAAGCCAACATACACACCTTTCTTATTCCCTTGACGCCAGTACATACCTCCCACCAGCGCAGGTGCGAATTGCGTGATCGCCGCAAATGAGAGAAAGCCGATCGCTGAGAGTGAGTGAATGGTATCTAACGCTTGATAAAAACCCCAGGCGCCAATTAGTAGGACTAAAATCAGACCACGGCGGATCCGCAGTAATAATTCAGAGAAGTGATGATGGTTACGCTGCGTCAATCGCATGCGACGCAACAGTAGTGGCATAACCAAGTCGTTCGATACCATGATCGCTAAGGCAATCGTCGACACGATAACCATGCCACTGGCTGCCGAAGTGCCGCCTAAAAATGCAAGCAAAGCGATTTCACTCGCCCCTACCGACATCGGTACACTGATCACATAAGTATCAGGCGAAGCACCACTCAACAACCCTTGCCCTACCCACGCAATAGGTAAAACAAAAATCCCCATCAAGATCAGATAAATGGGAAACAACCAACGAGCAACATGCAAATCTTGCGCGCGTTCGTTCTCCACCACCATCGTGTGGAATTGTCGTGGAAGACACACAATCGCCAGCATCGTGAGTACGGTATGAATCAATATGGTAGGGATGTTTGGTGACTGATACGTCTGTGCGGCAACGTCAACTAAGCTCAAATTCTCGGTGTTCATCGCTAACCAAACAATGAATACACCGACCACTAAAAACGCCAACAGTTTGATAATCGATTCGAAGGCAATCGCCATCATCATCCCACGATGGTGTTCCGTGTTATCAATGTGCCGGGTACCAAATAGCATGGTAAAAATTGCCAGTGCGACCACGACAAACCACGACACGCTATCGTTTTGATAACCAAAATCGGTAGCCAGTTCTGGGGCAATGATTTCTAGCCCCATGGTGATACCACGCAACTGCAAAGCGATGTACGGCAAAATTCCCGCAACCGCAATGAGTGTAACAACTACGGCCAAACCTTGAGATTTGCCGTAACGAGCCCCGATAAAATCAGCAATCGACGTGATGTGTTCCCGTTTAGCAATCAAAATAAGCCGAGCTAAAACGCGCCATCCGATGGTAAACACTAAAATGGGGGCAATATAGATGGGCAAGAAAGACCAAGGGTTACTACTGGCCTGCCCGACCGTGCCGTAGAAGGTCCACGATGTACAGTACACCGCAATGGAAAGGCTATAAATCCACGGCCGCCAGCGTGCTAACCACCTTTTCTGAATGTCGCCGTACCACGCGATGATAAATAAGGCTCCCAAGTACGCCAAAGAAACGGGAACCACCAGCCATCCTTGCATCCGATATCCTTTCTTGCCTTTCTTGCCGTTTTAAAGCAAGAGAATAAAAAAACCTCTCCATTAGGGAGAGGTTTCATTTAACACTGCTTTCACAACGGAGACAAAGCTTAGTTTTTAACCTTTGTCACAGAAGTCTAATTCTGTGTTTCCAGTGACTTGTCTGATACATCGACCACATGATGTGGCTCTTGTGGTTCGAGCTTGATGAACAATGCCAATAAACCCATCGCGGCCATGCCCCAGAACACAAGTGGTCCCCAGTGCTCATAACCCCAACCGCTCAACACGGTCATCAGTGCGATGAATGCGCCTAGCGGAATCGCGTTATACAATGCTTGCAGCGCCACTATCTTATTCTCTTCCGAGTTTTGGATATATTGAATCGCAGCAATGTGTGCCGTTGCGAAGGTCACGCCATGCAATAATTGAACAATCACCAAAGCAACAATCGACGTTGTCGATGCCGTAATGCCCCAACGCATCATCACACCAACGGCAGCAACAACAAATAACGCGCGCATTGACCAACCGACAAATAAACGCTTGCTCAGCGCAAACACTGCCACTTCGGCTGCAACACCCAAGCTCCACAGATAGCCAATCACATCTTCCGAATGACCTGCGGCTTTCCAGTGAATAGCGCTAAAACCGTAGTAAGCCGCATGACTGCCCTGAATTAATGACACCAACACTAAGAATTTAAGTATCGGCTTGTCAGTCAAAAGAGCACTCAGTTTTGGACGCTCCGCGCTTTGCCCACCAAGCGTAACGGGCATCGGGTTAGTCATACGCATTGAAAATAGCAACGAAACTAATACCCCAGCCATCGCCGTGTACAAGATCATATCAGAGCCAAATTCAGCCACCAGATAACCCACGGCCGTCGAACCCGCGATAAAGGCGATCGAGCCCCATAAGCGCGTACGGCCATAATCGAGCATTTTCAGACGAGCGTAGTAGTTTGCCATCGCATCCGATAATGGAACAATCGGTCCACAACAGAGGTTAAATAGCACCGTCGCTAACGCCATTAACCAAAAACTGCCACCTGTAAAAAAGTGAAATCCAACAAAAAGGAGGGCAGCGAAACTCAACCAACGTAAAGCAGGCATAAGGTGTTCAACTTTGTGGACTCGTGGGGTGATCACGATATTGGCGACACAACGTGTCGCAAGACCTAACCCAACTAGCAAACCGATGTCGGTCGAAGAGACACCTTGCTCCTTAAACCAAAGTGACCAAAATGGCAGATATACGCCATACGCAAAGAAGAATCCGAGAAAGTACTGGGAAATCCAGCCATACGGAGAAGGTTTCAACATTACTAATATCCTAAAACGGGAACATCAACGTTCGAACCGAGAATTATGGATCGCTATGCGTATTATAAAAAGGGAAGAATAGGCAACTTATCGTTTCCTCGATGGAATACTAACTTTGCGACATTGGCCATCTTAAAGCGAAATCATCGTGATTTAGACCAAAGTCGTCTGGCTTCCGGTAGGAAATTTGTCAGACTTAGAGAGTGTTCCTTCCATCATTGGGTGTTCTCATGCCTGACAAATTTAACATGCAATCTCCACCGTTCGACCGCTTAACCGAAGCACAACAGACACGACTGCGCTCGTCTCTGGACGTTGCCTACTATCGAGCTCGAGATGTTATTTTATCTTGCGGACAGAAGAACCCTCACTTGCATATTCTGATCAAAGGCGCGGTAGAAGAGCGCTCCCAAGATCAGCAGGAAGTGTTCGCGCATTATGCCAACGACGATATGTTTGATGTGCGCTCGTTACTTGAAGACAACGTACGTCATCAATACATCGCACTTGAGGACACGCTCTCCTATCTGCTACCGAAAGACGTCTTTCTGGCGCTTTACAACGAGAATGGTCAGTTTGCGGCCTATTTCGATAACAATTTATCAAAGCGACAAGAGCTCATCGAAGCCGCTCATCAACAACAAAACTTGGCAGAGTTTATCCTCACCAAAGTGGACCGCAGCATTTATCACCCACCGATGATCCTTGAGCCAAATACGCCGATTAACGAGGTGACGCACACCCTAAAAGCAAATGGGATCGATGCAGCACTTGTCAAACTCAATGATGACGATCCGCGATTAGAAAAATGGCCTTCGGCTCATCCATACGCCATCGTGACGCGCACCAACATGCTGCACTCCGTGATGTTAGATGGCTGCGCACTCAATACCCCTGTCGGTGATATCGCCACCTTTCCTGTCTATCACGTTGATGATGGTGACTTTTTGTTCAATGCCATGATCACCATGACCCGAAATCGAATGAAACGTCTCATGGTATGTGATGGCAACCAAGCCGTCGGCATGCTGGATATGACCCAAATTCTCAGCGCGTTCTCCACCCACTCTCACGTGTTAACGCTCAGTATTGCCAGAGCAAGCAGTGTGGAAGAGCTCGCATTAGCCTCAAACCGCCAACGTCAATTGGTCGAGAGCTTATTGAGAAACGGCATCCGCACTCGCTTTATCATGGAGTTAATTTCCGCCGTGAACGAGCAAATTATCGAAAAAGCGTTCGAGTTAGTGGTTCCACCAGCCTTGCACGATCATTGCTGCTTAATCGTACTCGGCTCAGAAGGTCGAGGAGAACAAATTCTCAAGACAGACCAAGACAATGCTCTAATTATTCAAGATGGTTTGGAATGGCCTCATTGCGAACAAGTGATGCAATCCTTCACGCACACTCTACAACAGCTCGGTTATCCACTTTGCCCGGGTAAAGTCATGGTCAACAACCCGAAATGGGTCAAAACGCAGCAAGAGTGGATAAACACCTTAGACCGCTGGATAGCCAAAGCCGAACCACAACAAATCATGGACTTAGCCATTTTCAGTGACGCCCATGCTGTTGCGGGGAATCGCGAACTGCTGGCTCCAATCGCGACCCACCTTCGCGACACAATGAAAGATCGCATGTTGATACTGTCTGATTTTACTCGCCCTGCCTTGCAGTTTTCTGTGCCCCTAACTCTGTTTGGCAACGTAAAAAGTGCTAAGGACGGGTTAGATATTAAACGCGGCGGCATTTTCCCAATTGTGCACGGCATTCGCACCTTGTCTTTGGAATATGCCATTGAGGAGAAGAACACGTTTGAGCGCATTGAAGCACTGAGAAATAAGCGCATCTTAGAGCCTGAAACGGCAGATAACCTCAACGAAGCACTGAAATTGTTCTTTAAGGTTCGCCTTAATCAACAACTCAAAAAGCAAGAAGCATTGAATAACATTGATATTAAACAACTGGATAGAACCGAGCGTGATTTACTTCGCCACAGCTTACATGTAGTGAAAAAATTTAAGCAATTTTTAGGCTTCCACTATCAAATTCGTGATTAACCATGATTTTCATAAATCATACAGAGGCGTAGGCAATGAACTGGTTACAACGCAAATACTGGCACTACAAACTGAAAGGCTCTCCTTATCAGTCGCTTTTTTGCACGCCCGATAAAACGGAATACGTTTCTCTCGACTGCGAAACCACCAGCCTTGATCCAAATCGCGCCGAGTTGGTGACCATTGCGGCCACGAAGATCATCGACAACCGCATCATCACTAGCCAGCCATTTGAAGTCCGCTTACGCGCGCCGCAATCGCTCGATTCTGGCTCAGTCAAAATTCATCGAATTCGCCACCAAGACTTAGTCGACGGGATTAGCGAAAAAGAGGCGCTGCTCGAGCTGCTCGACTTTATCGGCAACCGACCACTTGTCGGTTATCACATTCGTTACGATAAAAAGATCTTAGATCTTGCTTGTCTGAGGCAACTTGGCTTTCCACTTCCTAACCCGCTCATCGAGGTAAGTCAGATTTATCACGACAAGCTGGAAAGACATTTGCCGAATGCCTATTTCGACTTAAGTCTGGATGCGATTTGTAAACACCTCGAACTTCCTATCCAAGATAAACACGACGCTTTACAAGATGCGATTTCTGCCGCTTTGGTCTTTGTTCGCTTAACGAAAGGCGATTTGCCCAACCTAACCGCGCCGTATACATAAAAATCAGTTGACCTAGCTCCCAGAAATACTTTTGTTTCAGCGATTTCACGGCGCTTCCTTCACTCTCATCCTAAAGTCTAATTGTGGAAATACGCGCAGTGACTGACAGTTATAAGCACAACGTCGTCATTACCACGACCAAGTTATTTAGAACCAAAAAACAGCCCTACAAAAACATATTCAAAATCTTATCTAGATTGGTGTAAGGCCGAGAAATAAGGCACAAGGAGAGAAGCCATGAGCGAAGCCCACGTTTATCCGGTAAAAGAAAATATTAAAACTCATACACACGCGGATAATGATACTTACTTAGCCATGTATCAGCAGTCGGTAACCGATCCAGAGGGCTTCTGGAACGAACACGGCAAAATCGTTGATTGGATCAAACCTTTCACCAAAGTAAAAAGCACCTCTTTCGATACTGGTCATGTCGACATTCGTTGGTTTGAAGACGGCACACTGAACGTCTCGGCTAACTGTATTGACCGTCATCTCGCAGAACACGGGGATGACGTCGCCATCATTTGGGAAGGCGATGATCCAGCCGACGACAAAACACTCACTTTCAACGAACTGCACAAAGAAGTATGTAAGTTCTCCAACGCATTGAAAGAGCAAGGCGTACGTAAAGGCGACGTGGTTTGTCTCTACATGCCAATGGTGCCAGAAGCCGCAGTGGCTATGCTCGCTTGTACCCGCATCGGTGCGGTTCATACCGTTGTATTTGGCGGTTTCTCACCAGAAGCACTCTCTGGCCGTATCATCGACTCTGACGCGAAAGTCGTGATCACCGCTGATGAAGGCGTGCGCGGCGGGCGTGCCGTTCCACTGAAAAAGAACGTGGACGAAGCACTAACTAACCCAGACGTAAAAACCATCAATAAAGTGTTGGTGCTTAAACGTACAGGTGGTGATGTCGAATGGCATGAACACCGTGATGTTTGGTGGCACGAAGCAACAGCTAACGTTTCTGACGTTTGCCCACCAGAAGAGATGAAAGCCGAAGATCCGCTCTTCATCCTTTACACTTCAGGTTCAACAGGCAAACCTAAAGGTGTACTACACACGACTGGTGGTTACCTCGTCTACGCGGCGATGACCTTCAAATATGTGTTCGATTACCAACCAGGCGAAACCTTCTGGTGTACCGCGGACGTGGGTTGGATTACCGGTCACACTTACCTAATCTACGGTCCACTTGCAAATGGGGCGAAGACCATCTTATTCGAAGGTGTACCAAACTACCCAAGCACAAGCCGTATGAGCGAAGTAGTCGATAAACACCAAGTCAACATTCTATACACCGCCCCAACCGCGATTCGTGCGCTAATGGCAAAAGGTGATGAAGCGGTTGCAGGCACATCTCGTTCAAGCCTGCGCATCATGGGCTCAGTGGGCGAACCAATCAACCCAGAAGCGTGGGAGTGGTACTACAAAACGATTGGTAACGAGAACTCACCTATCGTCGATACTTGGTGGCAAACGGAAACTGGCGGCATCTTGATTGCGCCACTACCGGGGGCAACCGATCTAAAACCAGGCTCTGCGACTCGCCCATTCTTCGGCGTCCAGCCTGCTCTTGTCGATAATATGGGCAACATTCTTGAAGATACCGTTGCTGAAGGTAACTTGGTTATCCTTGATTCTTGGCCAGGCCAGATGCGCACGGTTTACGGCGACCATGAGCGCTTTGAACAGACCTACTTCTCAACCTTTAAGGGGATGTACTTCACCAGTGATGGTGCGCGTCGTGACGAAGACGGCTACTACTGGATCACTGGCCGTGTTGATGACGTACTAAACGTGTCGGGTCACCGTATGGGTACCGCTGAAATTGAATCAGCGCTAGTGGCGCACCACAAGATTGCAGAAGCGGCGATTGTTGGTATTCCACATGACATCAAAGGCCAAGCTATCTACGCTTACATTACATTGAACGATGGTGAATTCCCGTCAGCTGAGCTGCACAAAGAAGTTAAAGATTGGGTGCGTAAAGAGATTGGTCCAATCGCGACACCAGATGTACTGCACTGGACGGATTCTTTACCGAAGACTCGCTCTGGTAAGATAATGCGTCGAATCCTGCGTAAGATTGCAACGGGCGATACAAGCAACCTCGGAGACACGTCAACGCTTGCCGATCCAAGCGTGGTAGACAAACTTATCGCAGAGAAAGCAGAATTGGCATAAATTCAACCAACTGTTTTAAAAGCACTTTAAAAACCGCCATCACTCATGGCGGTTTTTTGCTTTTGCGCACAAATTAGCCACATAAAGAACATGGCAATTATGTTGTTTTTGTTAACTTGGTTACAGAAACGAAGGTGGCTATTAGGAGATTAGACCAGTAAATTGCTGCTAATTGCTATGAATTAGCTATAATCTTGGTCGATTTTTTAAAATTTGCTCGGTTTTAACAAAAAAATCGTGCTGAACTATCGTATATTTGGGAATATAAACGTTCCACTCACGATAAGGGAAGATAGCAACATAATGTCTGCAAAGTCACGGATTCTTGTTCTAAACGGACCAAATCTTAACCTATTGGGTCTGCGCGAACCGACACACTATGGTCACAGCACCTTAGCACAAGTTGTGGATGCTCTTACGAAGCAAGCTCATAACGCTGGGGTGGAACTGGAACACCTACAATCAAATCGTGAGTACGAACTGATTGAAGCCATTCATGCTGCTTATGGCAAGATTGACTTCATTATCATCAATCCAGCGGCTTTCACTCATACCAGTGTGGCACTGCGAGATGCATTACTTGGCGTCGCCATCCCATTTATTGAGGTGCACTTATCAAATGTGCACGCACGTGAACCATTTCGTCATCACTCTTATCTGTCAGATAAAGCAGAAGGCGTGATTTGCGGTTTAGGCGCACAAGGTTATGAATTCGCTCTGTCTGCCGCGATTAATAAGCTACAGGCAAAGTAACCCTAACACTCTGCAACCCCACGAGGGTTGTCTTAATCACAAGATAAAAGAGAAAGAAAAGATGGATATTCGTAAAATCAAGAAGCTAATTGAGTTAGTTGAAGAGTCTGGCATTGCTGAGCTAGAGATTTCTGAAGGTGAAGAGTCAGTACGCATCAGTCGTCACGGCACTGCAGCCCCTCAAGCACCAGTTCACTACGCAGCAGCTCCAGTAGCGGCACCTGCTCCAGCAGCAGCGGCACCAGTAGCAGAAGCGCCAGCAGCAGAAGCTCCAGCAGCTGCAACGCCTGCAGGTCACCAAGTTCTTTCTCCAATGGTTGGTACTTTCTACCGTTCTCCAAGCCCAGACTCTAAAGCATTCGTAGAAGTGGGTCAGAAAGTAAATGCTGGCGATACGCTATGTATTGTTGAAGCAATGAAAATGATGAACCAAATCGAAGCGGACAAATCTGGCGTTGTTACAGCGATCCTAGCTGAAGACGGCCAACCAGTTGAATTCGACCAACCTCTTGTTGTAATCGAATAAGCGGGGCTTGCCTTATGCTAGACAAAGTAGTCATCGCGAACCGAGGTGAAATTGCACTTCGTATTCTTCGCGCTTGTAAAGAATTAGGTATTAAGACCGTCGCTGTTCACTCGACAGCTGACCGCGATCTTAAGCACGTACTACTCGCAGACGAAACCGTGTGTATCGGCCCTGCTCGTGGTATCGACAGCTACCTAAATATCCCACGAATTATTTCTGCAGCAGAAGTAACAGGGGCCGTTGCCATTCACCCTGGTTACGGCTTCTTGTCAGAAAACGCAGACTTCGCTGAGCAAGTTGAGCGCAGTGGTTTCATCTTCGTTGGTCCAAAAGCAGACACTATCCGCCTGATGGGTGACAAAGTGTCGGCGATCAACGCAATGAAGAAAGCTGGCGTTCCTTGTGTACCTGGCTCTGACGGTCCTTTGGACAACGACGAAGAGAAAAACAAGGCGTTTGCTAAACGCATCGGTTATCCAGTCATCATCAAAGCGTCTGGTGGCGGCGGTGGCCGTGGTATGCGTGTCGTTCGCGCAGAAAAAGACCTAATACAAGCGATTGCAATGACGCGTGCTGAAGCAAAAGCAGCGTTCAACAACGATATGGTTTACATGGAGAAATTCCTAGAAAACCCTCGTCACGTTGAAGTGCAAGTTATCGCTGACGGTCAAGGCGGCGCAATCCACCTTGGTGAGCGTGACTGTTCAATGCAACGTCGTCACCAAAAAGTAGTGGAAGAAGCGCCAGCACCAGGTATCACTGAAGAGATGCGTAAGTACATCGGTGAACGTTGTACTCGTGCATGTATCGAAATTGGTTACCGCGGCGCAGGTACGTTCGAATTCCTGTACGAGAACGGTGAATTCTACTTCATCGAAATGAACACTCGTATTCAGGTAGAACACCCAGTAACAGAAATGGTTACCGGCATCGACCTAATCAAAGAACAGCTTCGCGTTGCAGCGGGTCAACCTCTGTCATTCACTCAAGATGACATTAAGATCCGTGGCCATGCGATTGAGTGCCGTATCAACGCAGAAGACCCAGAACGCTTCCTACCATCTCCAGGTAAGATCGAGCGTTTCCACGCGCCTGGCGGTATGGGTGTGCGTTGGGAATCACACATCTATTCTGGTTACACAGTACCACCTCATTACGATTCAATGATTGGTAAACTGATTACTTACGGTGAAAACCGTGATGTGGCGATTGCACGCATGAAGAATGCTCTGGGTGAGATGATCATCGAAGGCATCAAAACCAACGTGCCACTGCAATTCTCCATTATGAATGACGAAAACTTCCAGCATGGTGGTGCAAACATCCACTACCTAGAGAAGAAGCTCGGCTTACAATAAGCCTTAGCTAACGTCTTAAAAAATGCCCACACCCGTGGGCATTTTTGTTTTGTATGTACTCTAAGCATTCAACAGATAAGTAGGCTTATTTGGGTATATACTCAAACAAATCGTAGAGTTCTGGTAAACTCTGCGCCACTTCATTCACTTTAAGAGCAAAAACCAATGCCTTGGATTCAAATCAAACTCAACGCGACCAATGAAAACGCTGAGCAAATCGGCGATATGCTAATGGAAGAGACTGGCGCGCTGTCTGTTACATTCTTAGACGCGCAGGATACACCTGTATTCGAACCTCTACCTGGCGAAACTCGCTTATGGGGCGATACTGACATTCTGGCACTGTACGATGCAGAAGCAGACACCAACTTCATCATCAATCAAATTAAAGCGAGCAATATGCTGGCTGACAATTTTGCTTACAAAGTAGAACAGCTTGAAGATAAAGACTGGGAACGCGAATGGATGGAAAACTTCCACCCAATGAAATTTGGTGAACGCCTATGGATTTGTCCAAGCTGGCGCGACATTCCAGATCCTGACGCTGTTAATGTTATGTTGGATCCTGGCCTTGCATTCGGTACGGGTACTCACCCTACAACAGCACTTTGTCTTGAGTGGCTAGAAAGCATGGATCTGAGCGGTAAAACCGTTATCGACTTCGGTTGTGGCTCAGGCATTCTTGCGATCGCGGCGATCAAACTAGGCGCTGAAAAAGTGATAGGGATCGACATTGATCCTCAAGCACTGCTTGCTTCGAAAGACAACGCAGAGCGTAACGGCGTTGCCGACAAACTAGAAGTTTACCTTCCTCAAAACCAACCAGAAGGTCTGATTGCAGACGTGGTTGTTGCTAACATTCTTGCTGGCCCACTGCGTGAACTTGCACCAATCATTAAAGGGCTAGTTAAGCCACATGGCGACCTCGCTATGTCTGGCGTATTAGACACTCAAGCCGAAGATGTTGCGAACTATTACCGTGACGAGCTTCACATTGACCCGATTGTTGAGCAAAGTGAATGGTGTCGTATCTCTGGTCGTAAGCAAGGCTAGACAAGGTTTTCAGAGCTAATTGTTTGAAATTCATACAATTTACAAAAACAATTTGTAAATGCTCAAATATTAGTCTTTTCACGCAGTGAAAAAATGCGTAAAATGCGCGCCCTTGCTGGTACAGAACTGTGATGACGTTTTGAAAATCGGAAACTATCAACTTAAGAACAATCTAATCGTAGCCCCTATGGCTGGTGTAACGGATAGACCGTTTCGCGAGTTGTGTCTTCGTTATGGTGCGGGAATGGCCGTCAGTGAAATGATGTCTGCTAACCCAAAACTATGGGGAACGTCAAAGTCGAAACAGCGCATGGTACACGAGGGCGAATCGGGCATTCGCTCTGTACAGATTGCGGGTTCCGATCCACAGCTTATGGCGGACGCAGCTCAATTCAGTGTTGAGAACGGTGCACAAATCATCGACATCAACATGGGCTGCCCGGCAAAAAAAGTGAATAAGAAGCTAGCGGGCTCTGCTCTGCTTCAATACCCAAACATTATCGAAGAGATTTTGAAAGCGGTCGTGAATGCAGTGGACGTTCCTGTAACGTTAAAGACTCGAACTGGCTGGGATACAGACAACAAGAACTGTGTCCAGATCGCTAAATTAGCCGAAAACTGCGGCATACAAGCTCTTGCTCTGCATGGCAGAACGAAAGCATGTATGTACAAAGGTGAGGCCGAATATGACAGCATTAAAGCGGTAAAAGAGGCGATTTCAATTCCGGTTATCGCGAACGGTGATATCGATAGCCCGGAGAAAGCCAAATTTGTACTGGAGTACACCGGTGCGGACGCTTTAATGATTGGACGCCCTGCCCAGGGTCGTCCTTGGATTTTCCAGGAAATCCATCACTATTTGGAAAACGGCACCACAATGGAGGAGCTTCCAACTGAGGAAGTGAAAACCATTATGCTTGGTCATGTAAATGCTCTGCATGAATTTTATGGGGAGTTCTTAGGTCCACGTATCGCGCGCAAGCACGTTGGGTGGTACCTGAAAGAGCATGAACAGGCAAGTGAGTTTCGCCGTACCTTCAACGCTATCGACGCAGCTCCGCTGCAAATTGAGGCGTTAGAAGGTTATTTTGATAACGTTGCATCATAATTAAGAGAAGAGCTAGACCGAATATGTTCGAACAAAATCTGACTTCAGAAGCATTAACAGTAACTACAGTAACGTCACAAGACCAGATTACTCAGAAGCCTTTACGTGACTCTGTTAAAGCGTCTCTTAAAAACTACCTTGCTCAACTAAACGGCCAGGAAGTAACAGAACTATACGAATTAGTTCTAGCTGAAGTTGAACAGCCACTACTAGATACCATCATGCAGTACACTCGCGGTAACCAAACTCGCGCGGCAACTATGATGGGTATCAACCGCGGTACTCTTCGCAAAAAACTTAAGAAATACGGCATGAACTAAGACCGGCTTTCAAAAAGTATTTGGAACAAGCCGTTACCTTTTTAGGTAACGGCTTTTCTTTATCTACTAAAACACTACGAATAACGCTCACTTTGTTCAGCATTACTAACTGGCTTTAAGATAATCACTGCTGAGCCAAACAATAACAAAGCCACGACAGCGACCCATTCACTACCTACAGAATAAGCAAAGCCCGCCAAGGCAGACCAAATCGCGACACCAAAGTGCATCATACTCATTCCAGAAGACATCAGCACACCTCGATGTTCATCAGATAAGCTTGCTATATGTGCTTGTAACGCCGGAGAGCCTACCCCTCCAGCAAGAGACCAGAGCACTAGAGCTGGAAGATAAGCGGTCACCGTACTCATCTCATTTGAGAACACCCATGCACTGCAAGGTATGCACACCATTAAAGCCACTCGCATAACGGCTCGAGAGCTACCAAGCCAACTGCAAGCTCTCCCCACGCACATATTTCCAACCACACTCACGATCCCTAGAGCAGCATAAATAGCGCCCACCCAACCGAGCGCCAACTCGCTGGTATCTCGAATATGAAGGCCTATCAGGTTAAATACACCAATACCTCCCCCTAGGCCTAAACACATCGCTAAAATCGCCCTCAAAGCGCCTGGAAGATGAATGACGTCTGTGATAGGCGGCAGAGTATCTGACTTCTTGGACTCATTATGCTTGTTGTTCATGAACACTACGCTCATGGCACCGACAAGAAGAGCCGCAACGCCCAAAATAATAAAAGCGGCACGCCATGATAAAAGCTGGGTCAACAATGCTCCGAGCGCCGGGCTGGTTATCATACCCAGCGTTAATCCCGCCTGAACCATCACAATTTGACGCATCGCTCTATTACCCTTCGCGTCTCCCGCCAACGCGAATGCAATTGGCAACATGCCTGCACTTGCAATACCTGTGATCACTCGACTTGCAATCGCAAGTTCAAAATCATGAACTATGCCCGTCGTAATAGACGCAACCCCAAATACGAAGCAAGCAGGCAACATGATACGAATACGCCCAACCCGGTCTGATAAACGTCCCAGGTAAGGAGCACAAATTGCTATAGCTAAACTATATGCCGTAATAAATAACGTAACCTGACTCGGTTGAACACTTAAATCATTTCCGATAGGTTCAAGAATAGATCCAAGCATCAACTCATCAGCACCAACAAGAAAAGCAACGAGAAATAGGATCATGGACTGCATCATAGCTCCACCTCCTGTTCTGTTTCCGATTCAGCACAAGTGAACAACGAAATATCTAAAACTCTGTCGGGCCAAGATCGTAAAAACGCCTTCTCATGAGATACCACAATCACGCTACCAGAAAAGCGCTGGAGAGCCTCTTTAAGCGCATTTTTACTGCTGCTATCCAAATGTGTCGTTGGCTCGTCCAACAGCAAAACATTGCATTTCTGGACTGATAAACAACAAAGTTTCACGCGAGTTTGCTCACCTCCGCTCAATGTATCCAGATGGCGCTGCGTCTTATCTCCGGTGACCCCAAAGCGAGCTAATAGCTTGCGTGATTCTTTGCTTGATATCGTTGGATCACAAGAGTATAGCTCCTGCTCAGGCGTGTGCTGAGGGTGACGCCAAGACAAATCTTGAGAAAAATACCCAATCATTGCACCTTTTGCCAATACCACCTCACCAGAGAGCGGCTCGATCTCCCCCATAAGGGTTTTAAGTAAAGTCGACTTACCTACGCCGTTAAAACCAGAAACGACCAACTTCTCCCCGCGCGCTAACGTGATATCAAGCGCAGGAAGCAGAGGCTGCTGATAACCTATCATCAACGCTTTTGCGTCAATCACATACTGTTGCCCAATAGGCTGGTGAGCAAAGTCAAACATCGATACTTTCTCTATATGATTCAGTTGAATACGTTCGATTTTATCCAGTTTTTTCTTGCGTCCCTTAGCAAGACTCGCGTTAACTCCAGCGCCATTTTTGGCAATAAATTGCTCTAACTTTCGAATTTCATTTTGCTGAGCCTTATATTGCTTTTCTAACAAAGCACCGTCGTGATGCTTTTGCTGCATTGCTTTGACATAAGTGCCGCTGTATTTTCGGACCGTTTGATAATCAATATCACAAATACTGGTCGCTACTTGATTAAGGAAGTCAATATCATGAGAAACCAGTAAAACAGTGCCAGTGTAATCGTTGAGAAACGTGACCAACCATTCAATGTGCAGAGCATCAAGATAGTTTGTCGGCTCGTCGAGAATTAACACATCGGGGTTGCGGAGTAACAACCTCCCTAAAAGGACCTTGTGTCTTTGACCCCCACTTAGCGAGACAAGCGGTGTATCTAAGCCAAATTGATAAATGCCAAGACCTACAGCAACTTGTTCAATTTTGGTATCAATTGCATAGAAGTCTTCATCTTCTAAATATGCCTGTAGTCGGGCGACTTGGCTTAAAAGAGATGTAGAGTGAGACTCGGTCATCGCCTGATACAAAGTCCAAAGCTTCTGCTCGGCAACGTATAAGTTCTCAAAAGCACTCTTTAAGCATTCATAAACCGTCAACGTATTATCCATCTTAAAATGTTGCTCTAAATACCCCACCTCAAGGTTTGGTAACCAGTCAATGCTGCCCTTATCTGCAGATAATTCACCGATAAGCAGTTTTAATAAGGTGCTTTTTCCAACGCCATTCGCCCCAGTGATACCTATTTTCTCTCCCACGTTAATTCGAAATGTCACGTTGTTATATAAACTCTTATCAGCGATCTGATAAGACAAATTTTTAACTTGTAAAATACTCATGTTTTTAACCAAATAAAAAGGGCCGGTGATCAATACCGGCCCTTATTTCAATACTGGATAATGCTTTGTAGCTGCTTAACAGATACAAAAAGGCCGATGATGAAATATCACCGGCCATCTCTTCTCTTTTATCAGGTGTACAGACGCCTGCGTATAACTTCAGCGAAGTTATACGCATAAAACACCTGATGAAGATTAATTTAAGACTCCGAGCAACACTTCATCGCGTTTTTTGCACGGAGTTTAGCCTTCTTACAAAGCTTTTAAACAAGAGATATAACATGGTTTACTGTCGAAAAAACATTCGATGTGAAGCGTACACCTTTAGAATAAAAAGTACCAGATAATTATTAAAACTATCGTGACTTACACAAAGGTCCACTGAAAGAAGACCTTTCCTCAGTCAATGTGCCAGGTGAACGACTTACTCAGCAAACACAGCTATGGGAGCACCTATACCGCTCACGTTATACGTACGTAGTAGTGGCTTTGTCGGTTGGAGACGGTTAGAGGGGAAGAAGTAGCAAATATCCTTTAAGGCAGGCACTGGCTTAAATAGATCTACAAACAAGATCCATGTTAGGAAAGTTTTAAATGCGCTGAGTTTATTTTAATGATCGCCTGTGGCTAAATCACAACATCTAAAGCAGAGAAATCTCCCCCGAAAATAACATAACCTAGCGAATAAACTTTCCAGGTAATAATAAAGGAAGCTTTGGTAAGTAAGCACAAGGGCTCAAAACTAGCGCTCGATACTGGGACCCGGTTCAGCAGAAACCACACAGAACTGCGCAACACCTCACTCATGACAGGGCTTAGAAAGCATAGCGAAGAGGGAAGCCTGCCTCTCGATGCAAGATTTCAATATGGAAATGGGGTTAAGGTAAATCGGGTAACCAAAACGAAAAAAGCCCCAGTCTTTCGACTGAGGCTTAATATAAATGGCGGAGTGGACGGGACTCGAACCCGCGACCCCCGGCGTGACAGGCCGGTATTCTAACCAACTGAACTACCACTCCGCAGTGGTATCACTCGCTTGTAATCAGCAAGTGTCCAAAAAATAAAGCCTGGCGATGTCCTACTCTCACATGGGGAAGCCCCACACTACCATCGGCGCTATTTCGTTTCACTTCTGAGTTCGGCATGGAAATCAGGTGGGTCCAAAACGCTATGGTCGCCAAGCAAATTCTTTAATC
>NZ_JAMQWD010000027.1:0-31138 GCF_024744415.1 Vibrio sp. RM-41-2B
CGTATCGAGCGTGGTATCCTAACTGTAGGTGACGAAGTTGCTATCGTAGGTATCAAAGACACTACTACTACTACATGTACTGGTGTTGAGATGTTCCGTAAGCTTCTAGACGAAGGCCGTGCAGGTGAGAACGTTGGTGCACTTCTACGTGGTACTAAGCGTGACGAAGTTGAACGTGGTCAAGTACTAGCTAAGCCTGGTTCAATCACTCCACACACTAAGTTCGAATCAGAAGTATACGTACTGTCTAAAGATGAAGGTGGTCGTCACACTCCATTCTTCAAAGGCTACCGTCCACAGTTCTACTTCCGTACAACTGACGTAACTGGTGACATCCAGCTACCAGAAGGCGTAGAAATGGTAATGCCAGGTGACAACGTACAGATGACTGTTGAGCTAATCGCACCAATCGCAATGGACGAAGGTCTACGTTTCGCGATCCGTGAAGGTGGCCGTACAGTAGGTGCTGGTGTTGTTGCTAAGATCTTCGACTAATTCATAGCGAATTAGCGATGCTTTCGGAAAATCTTGAATTAGATTTGACGAACCAGTAGCAAAAAGGGCATCATTTGATGCCCTTTTTCTGCACTCAACATTATTTTTGCTGTTTTCTTGTTCAGAAGTGGGTTGGGCGCAGAGCAAGATTAAGCAAAGATGCTTAATCTTAAGAAGAGTACGCTGATTTTTTCAGCGATATGGAGTTTGCCCTGCAACAGCGGGGTTGTTGTCGTCTATATTAAGACTTGTAACAGGTTGGTTTTATGAAAGCAAATAATGCTGAAACTCCTGATAGCTCAAACGCAGCAGATACGTTTAAGTGGTTAGCCGCTTTCGTATTGGCAGCTGCCGCTGTTGTGGGTAATTACCTGTATGGTGAAATGTCTGTAGTGGTTCGTGCTGCAGGCGTTGTTGTTCTTATTGCAGCTGCCTTAGGCGTTGCAGCAACAACGACTAAAGGTAAAGCAGCGATCAGTTTTGCAAAAGAATCGCGTATGGAAGTACGTAAAGTTGTTTGGCCTACTCGCCAAGAAACCATGCAAACAACACTGATCGTTTTAGCTGTAAGTATTGTAATGGCTCTAGTGCTATGGGGTATTGACGGAATTATGGTTCGTCTAGTAGCTCTAGCAACTGGGGTATAGAGGGTTTTTATTCATGAGTGAAGCTCCAAAAAAACGCTGGTATGTGGTTCAAGCCTTCTCTGGATTTGAAGGTCGTGTAGCTCAATCTCTGCGCGAGCATATCAAAATGCACGGCATGGAAGAGCTATTCGGTGAAGTACTGGTTCCTACTGAAGAAGTAGTGGAAATGCGCGCGGGTCAGCGTCGCAAATCTGAGCGTAAGTTCTTCCCAGGTTACGTCCTTGTTCAGATGATTATGAACGATGAATCATGGCACCTAGTACGCAGTGTGCCGCGTGTCATGGGCTTCATTGGTGGTACCTCAGACCGTCCGGCACCTATCACGGATAAAGAGGCTGACGCGATTCTTAATCGTCTTGAGAAAGCGAGTGAAGCGCCTCGTCCACGTACAATGTACGAAGCGGGTGAAGTGGTACGTGTTAACGAAGGTCCATTTGCTGACTTCAACGGTACTGTTGAAGAAGTGGATTACGAGAAGAGCCGCCTGAAAGTGTCTGTCTCGATCTTTGGTCGTGCGACACCAGTTGAGCTTGAATTTGGTCAGGTTGAAAAGCTGGACTAAGACTCTTCGTTAAAGAGTATAAAAAATCACCTTTTTAGGGTTGTATAAGGCGCGGATTATGACTATAATTTCGCGCCTTTTTACTTCAAGTGAAGTAAAAAGTTTCTTACACAAACGGGGAGCTGATCCGCGATTAGCGTTTGTACCCAAACTTAGGAATTATCATGGCTAAGAAAGTTGAAGCTTACATCAAGCTACAAGTTGCTGCTGGTATGGCTAACCCTAGTCCACCAGTAGGTCCTGCACTAGGTCAACACGGTGTGAACATCATGGAATTCTGTAAAGCGTTCAACGCAAAAACAGAATCTATTGAGAAAGGTCTACCAACTCCAGTAGTTATCACAGTATACAGCGACCGTTCTTTCACGTTCGTAACTAAGACTCCACCTGCTGCAGTTCTTCTTAAGAAAGCTGCTGGCGTTAAGTCTGGTTCAGGTCGTCCAAACACTGAAAAAGTTGGTACTGTAACTGACGCTCAAATCCAAGAAATCGCAGAAACTAAAGCTGCTGATATGACTGGTGCTGACATCGAAGCGATGAAGCGTTCTATCGCTGGTACTGCTCGTTCAATGGGCCTAGTGGTAGAGGGTTAATAAGATGGCAAAACTAACTAAGCGCATGCGCGTAATCCGCGAAAAAGTTGACGTAACTAAAGAATACGAAATCAACGAAGCTGTTGCTCTTCTTCAAGAACTAGCGACTGCGAAATTCGTTGAGTCTGTAGACGTTGCTGTTAACCTAGGCATTGATGCTCGTAAATCTGACCAGAACGTACGTGGTGCAACTGTACTACCTCACGGTACTGGCCGCGAAATCCGCGTTGCAGTGTTCACTCAAGGTGCTAACGCTGAAGCAGCTAAAGAAGCTGGCGCAGACATCGTAGGTATGGAAGATCTTGCTGAGCAAGTTAAGAAAGGCGAAATGAACTTTGACGTAGTTGTTGCTTCTCCAGATGCAATGCGCGTTGTAGGTCAACTAGGTACTATCCTAGGTCCTCGCGGTCTTATGCCAAACCCTAAAGTTGGTACTGTAACTCCTAACGTTGCTGAAGCAGTTAAAAACGCTAAAGCTGGTCAGGTTCGTTACCGTAACGACAAAAACGGCATCATCCACACTACTATCGGTAAAGCAAACTTCTCTGCTGAGCAGATCAAAGAGAACCTAGAAGCACTTCTAGTTGCTCTGAAGAAAGCTAAGCCATCTTCAGCGAAAGGTACTTTCCTGAAGAAAGTAAGCATCTCTACTACTATGGGTGCTGGTGTTGCTGTTGATCAGGCTAGCCTGAACACTCAAGCATAATTTATTTGCTTAGGCGCAAAATTAGTGTATAATTTTGCGCCTAATATTTGTGGTTGGGGCTGAACTTTGGTTCTTTGAACTGTCTCCTAGTTCGAAATGAATTAAGACCCAGTCTCCGTCCAAGACCGTAGGTGTTTGTTTAAAAGCAAACTTAATTATCCTACGTAGATGGTGCCCGAACTGACAGAAAGCTCTATGTAATATAGTTAACTTTCTTCTGGGGAAGCACCTCAATAGCTCTCACTGTCGTGATGATAGTGAGTGGTGTAACGACAACCAGGAGTAAATCCAAGATGGCTTTAAACCTTCAAGACAAAAAAGCAATTGTTGCTGAAGTCAACGAAGCTGCCAGTGGTGCACTTTCTGCAGTTGTAGCTGATTCTCGTGGCGTTCAAGTTGGCGCGATGACTTCTCTACGTAAACAAGCTCGTGAAGCTGGCGTTTACATGAGAGTTGTTCGTAACACTCTTGCTCGTCGTGCGGTTGAAGGTACTGAGTACGAGTGTCTAACTGACACTTTCACTGGTCCTACACTAATCGCATTCTCTAATGAGCACCCAGGTGCTGCAGCGCGTCTTTTCAAAGACTTCGCTAAAGAGAACAAAGATTTCGAGATCAAAGCTGCTGCTTATGAAGGCGCTTTAACTGACGCTGAAGTACTAGCAACACTACCAACTTACGACGAAGCAATTGCACGCCTAATGATGTGCATGAAAGAAGCTTCGGCTGGCAAGCTGGCGCGTACTATCGCAGCTATCCGCGATCAAAAACAAGAAGCAGCGGCATAAGCCTTGCTTTTTACTGGTTGCTTAATAAACTTATTGTTGACTTAAAAGAGAATTGTTATGTCTATTACTAACGAGCAAATCCTAGACGCAGTTGCAGAAATGTCTGTAATGCAAGTTGTTGAACTAATCGAAGCAATGGAAGAGAAATTCGGTGTTTCTGCTGCTGCTGCTGTTGTAGCTGGCGGCGCTGCTGGCGGCGAAGCTGCTGCTGAGCAAACTGAATTCGACGTAATCCTAGAAGCTGCTGGCGGTAACAAAGTTGCTGTAATCAAAGCAGTACGTGGCGCAACTGGCCTAGGTCTTAAAGAAGCTAAAGCTCTTGTAGACGGCGCTCCAGCACCTCTTAAAGAAGGTGTTGAGAAAGCAGAAGCTGAAGCTCTTAAAGCTCAGCTAGA
The DNA here is from genome assembly GCF_024744415.1 of Vibrio sp. RM-41-2B. Taxonomy (NCBI): domain Bacteria; kingdom Pseudomonadati; phylum Pseudomonadota; class Gammaproteobacteria; order Vibrionales; family Vibrionaceae; genus Vibrio; species Vibrio sp. RM-41-2B. The sequence continues at coordinate 4,187 of NZ_JAMQWD010000027.1, forward strand.
AGAAGCTGGTGCAACTGTTGCTGTTAAGTAATTATTGCATAGTTTCTTAGCCTAACGGCTAATTGGCTGGTGGTTTTTTAACCACCGGCCTTTTTGCGCTGTAGGGTATAGGCGAATTTTCCCGCTGTTTAAGCGCCTGATATCCATGCAAAAAACATTTCATTCTTACGAAATGAAATGTCACTACAGTAAACAGCTATATTAGTCACTGTCCCTTACCCCCTTAAGTAACTAGGAGCGGGCGGACAGTTTGGGTCACTTATCAGCGAGCTGAGGAACCCCATGGTTTACTCTTATACCGAGAAAAAGCGCATCCGTAAGGACTTTGGTACTCGTCCACAAGTTTTGGACATTCCATACCTGCTATCGATCCAGCTCGATTCGTTCGACAAATTCATCGAACAGGATCCTGAAGGTCAATACGGTCTTGAAGCCGCTTTCCGTTCTGTATTCCCGATTCAGAGCTACAACGGCAATTCTGAGCTGCAATACGTTAGCTACCGTCTTGGTGAGCCAGTTTTTGACGTTAAAGAATGTCAAATCCGCGGTGTAACTTACTCAAAGCCACTACGTGTAAAACTACGCCTAGTTATCTTTGATAAAGACGCGCCAGCAGGTACTGTAAAAGACATTAAAGAACAAGAAGTCTACATGGGTGAAATTCCACTCATGACAGACAATGGTACCTTCGTAATTAACGGTACCGAGAGGGTTATCGTATCCCAGCTGCACCGAAGCCCAGGCGTGTTCTTCGACAGCGATAAGGGTAAGACCCACTCTTCAGGTAAAGTTTTATACAACGCACGTGTTATTCCTTACCGTGGTTCATGGCTTGATTTCGAGTTTGATCCTAAGGATAACTTGTACGTTCGTATCGACCGCCGTCGTAAGCTACCAGCATCGATCATCCTTCGTGCACTAGGTAAGTCGACAGAAGAAATCCTAGATCTCTTCTTCGAGAAAGTGAACTTCGAAGTGAAAGACCAAACTCTATTGATGGAGTTGGTTCCAGATCGTCTACGTGGTGAAACTGCGTCGTTCGACATCGAAGCGAATGGTAAAGTTTACGTTGAGCAAGGTCGTCGCGTAACAGCTCGTCATATCCGCCAACTAGAAAAAGATGGTGTTGATCACATCGAAGTACCAGTTGAGTACATCGTAGGTAAAGTTGCATCAAAAGATTACATCAATGAAGCAACTGGCGAGATCATTGTTAACGCTAACCAGGAAATCAGCCTGGAAGCACTAGCGAACCTATCTCAGGCTGGCCACAAAGCGCTAGAAGTTCTATTTACGAACGATCTAGACCACGGTCCATTCATGTCAGAAACACTACGTATCGACAGCACGGTTGATCGTATTTCTGCATTGGTAGAAATCTACCGCATGATGCGCCCTGGTGAGCCGCCAACAAAAGAAGCTGCAGAAGCTCTATTCGAAAGCCTATTCTTCTCTGAAGAGCGTTACGATCTATCGACTGTTGGTCGTATGAAGTTCAACAGCTCTATCGGCCGTGAAGATGCTCAAGAGCAAGGCACACTTGATGAAACTGATATCATCGAAGTGATGAAGAAGCTGATCGCGATCCGTAACGGTAAGGGCGAAGTGGACGATATCGACCACCTAGGCAACCGTCGTATCCGTTCTGTAGGCGAAATGGCTGAGAACCAGTTCCGTGTAGGTCTAGTACGTGTTGAGCGTGCAGTTAAAGAGCGTCTAAGCCTAGGCGATCTTGACGCAATCATGCCTCAAGACTTGATCAACGCGAAGCCAATTTCTGCGGCAGTTAAAGAATTCTTTGGCTCTTCACAGCTTTCACAGTTCATGGACCAAAACAACCCGCTATCAGAAGTAACGCACAAGCGTCGTATTTCTGCATTGGGGCCTGGCGGTCTAACTCGTGAACGTGCTGGCTTCGAAGTACGTGACGTACACGTAACGCACTACGGTCGTCTATGTCCTATCGAAACGCCTGAAGGTCCAAACATCGGTCTGATCAACTCTCTATCTGCGTTTGCGCGTTGTAACGAGTACGGTTTCCTAGAGACACCATACCGTCGCGTTGTCGATGGCGTAGTAACAGACGAAGTAGATTACCTGTCTGCAATCGAAGAAGGCCAATTTGTTATCGCTCAGGCGAACGCTAAGCTAAACGAAGATGGTACTTTTGCAGATGAGCTGATCACAGCTCGTCAGAAAGGTGAATCTGGTCTACACCCTCGTGAGCACGCTCAGTACATGGACGTTGCGACAAACCAGGTTGTATCTATCGCTGCATCGCTTATCCCGTTCCTAGAACACGATGATGCGAACCGTGCATTGATGGGTGCGAACATGCAACGTCAGGCAGTTCCGACACTGAAAGCTGACAAACCGCTTGTTGGTACTGGTATTGAACGTAACGTAGCCGTTGACTCAGGTGTAACTGCAGTTGCTAAACGTGGTGGTGTAATCCAGTCAGTAGATGCTTCTCGTATCGTTGTTAAAGTTAACGAAGAAGAGCTAGTACCAGGTGAAGCTGGTATCGACATCTATAACCTGACTAAATACACACGTTCTAACCAGAACACATGTATTAACCAGCGCCCATGTGTGATGCCAGGTGAGCCTGTATCACGCGGTGACGTTCTTGCTGATGGTCCTTCAACAGACCTTGGTGAACTAGCGCTTGGTCAAAACATGCGTATCGCGTTCATGCCTTGGAACGGTTACAACTTCGAAGACTCGATCTTAGTATCTGAGCGCGTAGTTCAAGAAGACCGCTTCACGACAATCCACATTCAAGAACTTACTTGTGTAGCGCGTGATACTAAGCTGGGATCTGAAGAGATCACAGCTGATATTCCAAACGTAGGTGAATCTGCTCTGTCTAAACTAGACGAGTCAGGTATCGTTTACATCGGTGCTGAAGTTAAGGGTGGCGACATCCTAGTTGGTAAAGTAACACCTAAAGGTGAAACTCAGCTAACGCCTGAAGAGAAGCTACTACGTGCAATCTTCGGTGAAAAAGCATCTGACGTTAAAGATACTTCACTACGTGTACCTAACTCTGTATCAGGTACGATCATCGACGTTCAAGTCTTTACTCGCGATGGCGTAGAGAAAGACAAGCGTGCGCTTGAAATCGAACAGATGCAGCTTAAAGAAGCGAAGAAAGACCTAACTGAAGAATTCCAGATTCTTGAGGGCGGCCTTCTAAACCGTGTTAAAGCTGTATTGATTGAAGGCGGTTACTCTGAAGCGAAACTAGACACGACTGATCGTAAGAAGTGGCTAGAACTAACGCTAGAAGATGACGCACTACAAACTCAGCTTGAGCAACTTGCTGAGCAGTGGGACGAGCTAAAAGCTGACTTCGATAAGAAGTTCGAAACTAAACGTCGTAAGATCACTCAAGGTGATGATTTAGCACCTGGCGTACTGAAGATCGTTAAGGTTTACCTAGCGGTTAAACGTCGCATTCAGCCTGGTGATAAGATGGCGGGTCGTCACGGTAACAAGGGTGTAATCTCTAAGATCAACCCTGTTGAAGACATGCCATACGATGAAAAAGGTCAGCCTGTAGACATCGTACTTAACCCACTGGGTGTACCTTCGCGTATGAACATCGGTCAGATCCTAGAAGTACACTTAGGTCTGGCAGCGAAAGGTATCGGTGACAAGATCAACCAGATGGTTAAAGAGCAGCAAGAACTAGCGAAATTCCGCGAGTTCCTACAAAAAGTTTACGACCTAGGCGACACTCGCCAGAAAGTAGACATTGCTTCTCTATCTGATGATGAAGTACGTACTCTGATCAAGAACTTGCGTGGCGGTCTACCAATCGCGACTCCTGTATTTGATGGCGCTCCAGAAGAGTCAATCAAAGCACTTCTTGAGCTAGCAGATCTACCAACATCAGGTCAGTTAACACTGTTTGATGGTCGCACAGGTGATGCGTTTGAGCGTCCTGTAACTGTTGGTTACATGTACATGCTGAAACTGAACCACCTTGTTGATGACAAGATGCACGCTCGTTCAACTGGTTCGTACAGCCTAGTAACTCAGCAGCCACTAGGTGGTAAAGCTCAGTTCGGTGGTCAGCGTTTCGGTGAGATGGAAGTATGGGCACTAGAAGCATACGGTGCTGCTTACACGCTACAAGAAATGCTAACGGTTAAGTCGGATGACGTTAACGGCCGTACTAAGATGTACAAGAACATCGTAGACGGTAACCACAGCATGGAACCTGGCATGCCAGAATCGTTCAACGTACTGTTGAAAGAGATCCGCTCGCTAGGTATCAACATCGAGCTAGAAGACGAAGAGTAATCCTTTCTCTCTTGATGAAAGTCGAGAGAATCAAAGCGATTATTTGGAAGAAGGTGCTCACTTTAGCGAGTGAGCTCCTTTTAACTCCTTACAGGAGCTGATTGTGAAAGACTTATTAAACTTTCTAAAAGCACAGCATAAGACCGAAGAATTTGATGCAATCAAAATCGGTCTATCTTCACCAGACATGATCCGTTCATGGTCTTTTGGTGAAGTTAAAAAACCTGAAACGATCAACTATCGTACGTTCAAACCTGAACGCGATGGTCTGTTCTGTGCGCGTATCTTTGGTCCAGTTAAAGACTACGAATGTCTTTGTGGTAAGTACAAGCGCCTGAAGCACCGTGGTGTTATCTGTGAGAAGTGTGGTGTAGAAGTTACACAAACTAAAGTTCGTCGTGACCGTATGGGCCACATTGAACTGGCTTCACCAGTAGCTCACATCTGGTTCCTAAAATCGCTACCGTCTCGTATCGGTCTACTGATGGATATCCCTCTACGTGATATCGAACGTGTTCTTTACTTCGAAATGTACGTAGTAACAGAACCTGGTATGACTGATCTAGAAAAAGGTCAGATGCTTACGGAAGAAGAGTATCTAGATCGTCTAGAAGAGTGGGGCGACGAGTTCACTGCTAAGATGGGTGCGGAAGCTATCAAGGACCTACTAGGTTCTATGGATATGCACGCTGAAGCAGAACAAATGCGTGAAGAGTTAGAGACAACAAACTCTGAAACTAAGCGTAAGAAAGTAACTAAGCGTCTTAAGCTGGTAGAAGCGTTCATCGCATCGGGTAACAACCCAGAGTGGATGATCCTAACAGTACTTCCAGTACTTCCGCCAGATCTACGTCCTCTAGTACCTCTAGATGGCGGTCGCTTTGCGACTTCTGATCTTAACGATCTATACCGTCGTGTGATCAACCGTAACAACCGTTTGAAGCGTCTTCTAGAGCTAGCTGCTCCGGACATCATCGTACGTAACGAAAAACGTATGCTGCAAGAGTCTGTTGATGCGCTACTAGATAACGGTCGTCGTGGTCGTGCGATCACAGGTTCTAACAAGCGTCCTCTGAAATCTCTTGCTGATATGATCAAGGGTAAACAAGGTCGTTTCCGTCAGAACCTTCTAGGTAAACGTGTAGACTACTCTGGCCGTTCTGTAATCACAGTAGGTCCATACCTTCGTCTACACCAGTGTGGTCTTCCTAAGAAGATGGCACTTGAGCTATTCAAACCATTTATCTACAGCAAGCTAGAGACTCGTGGTCTTGCGACTACAATCAAAGCTGCTAAGAAGATGGTAGAGCGTGAAGAAGCGGTCGTTTGGGATATCCTAGACGAAGTAATCCGTGAACACCCAGTACTATTGAACCGTGCACCTACACTTCACCGTCTAGGTATCCAGGCGTTCGAACCAGTACTGATCGAAGGTAAAGCGATTCAGCTACACCCACTTGTTTGTGCGGCGTACAACGCGGACTTCGATGGTGACCAAATGGCGGTTCACGTACCTCTAACTCTAGAGGCACAGCTTGAAGCTCGTACTCTGATGATGTCGACAAACAACATTCTGTCGCCAGCGTCAGGTGATCCGATCATCGTACCTTCTCAGGACGTTGTATTGGGTCTGTACTACATGACTCGTGAAAAGATCAACGTGAAAGGTGAAGGCATGTACCTTTCTGGCCCAGAAGAGGCTGAGAAAGCATACCGCACTAAACAAGCTGAGCTTCACGCACGCGTTAAAGTACGTATTACAGAAACAGTTGTAGACGAAGACGGCAACAGCACTACAGAAACCAAGATGGTAGACACCACTGTTGGTCGTGCAATGCTATGGCAAATCGTGCCAGCTGGTCTACCGTACAGCATCGTTAACCAAAAGCTAGGTAAGAAGCAAATCTCTAACCTACTTAACGAGGCGTACCGTAAACTAGGTCTGAAAGACACAGTAATCTTCGCTGACCAAATCATGTACACAGGTTTCGCATACGCGGCACTTTCTGGTGTATCTGTTGGTATCGACGATATGGTTGTACCAGCAGCTAAGTACACTGAAATCGCAGAAGCGGAAGAAGAAGTACGTGAAATCCAGGAACAGTACCAATCAGGTCTTGTTACTGCGGGCGAACGCTACAACAAAGTTATCGATATCTGGGCATCGACCAACGACCGTGTTGCGAAAGCAATGATGGAAAACCTTTCATCTGAAACGGTAGTTAACCGTGACGGTGAAGAGGAACAGCAAGAGTCATTCAACAGCATCTACATGATGGCGGACTCGGGCGCTCGTGGTTCTGCAGCACAGATTCGTCAGCTTGCGGGTATGCGTGGTCTGATGGCGCGTCCAGATGGTTCAATCATCGAAACGCCGATCACAGCGAACTTTAAAGAAGGTCTAAACGTACTTCAGTACTTTATCTCAACGCACGGTGCTCGTAAGGGTCTTGCGGATACGGCACTGAAAACAGCGAACTCGGGTTATCTAACTCGTCGTCTAGTAGACGTTGCTCAAGACGTTGTTGTAACTGAACATGACTGTGGAACTCACGAGGGTGTTGACATGATGCCTCACATCGAGGGTGGTGATGTTAAAGTTGCACTTTCTGAGCTTGCTCTTGGTCGTGTTGTTGCTGAAGACGTACTAAAACCTGGCACTGAAGACGTTCTTATTCCACGTAACACCTTGATCGATGAGAAGTGGTGTCAAATCATGGAAGAGAACTCAGTAGACAGCATGAAAGTGCGCTCTGTAGTAACGTGTGATTCTGACTTCGGTTGTTGTGCACAGTGTTACGGTCGTGACCTAGCACGTGGTCACCTAGTGAACCAAGGTGAAGCAGTAGGTGTTATCGCTGCTCAGTCTATCGGTGAACCAGGTACACAGCTTACCATGCGTACGTTCCACATCGGTGGTGCAGCATCGACAGCAGCGGCAGAGAACAGTGTTCAAGTTAAGAACAACGGTTCTATCAAGCTACACAACGCTAAATCTGTATTGGCTGATGACGGTAAGATCGTTATCACTTCTCGTGCGACAGAATTAACTATCATTGATGAGTTTGGTCGTACGAAAGAGAAACACAAACTGCCTTACGGTACGCTACTAAGCAAAGGCGATGGCGATACAGTTCAAGCTGGCGAAACAGTTGCAAACTGGGAAGCGCACACACTACCTATCATTACTGAGGTAGCAGGTCGCATCCAGTTCGTAGACATGATCGACGGCGTAACAGTATCTCGTCAAACTGATGACCTAACTGGTCTATCTTCAAGCGAAGTAACTGACCCAGCAGCTCGCCCTTCAGCAGGTAAAGATATGCGTCCAGCTATCAAACTTGTTGACGAGCAAGGTAACGATGTAATGATCCCTGGTACTGATATGCCAGCTCACTACTTCCTACCGGGTAAAGCGATTGTGAACATCGAAGATGGCGCAGCAGTAGGTGTTGGTGCGACGCTAGCACGTATTCCTCAGAAGTCTGGCGGTAACAAAGATATCACCGGTGGTCTTCCACGAGTTGCTGATCTATTTGAAGCACGTAAGCCGAAAGAGCCTGCAATCCTTGCTGAGCACACAGGTACTGTGAGCTTCGGTAAAGAGACCAAAGGTAAACGTCGCCTAGTGATCACACGTGAAAGCGGTGAAGCTTACGAAGAGATGATTCCTAAGCATCGTCAGTTGAACGTATTCGAAGGTGAAAAAGTTGAACGTGGTGACGTGATCGCAGATGGTCCAGAGTCTCCACACGACATCCTACGTCTACGTGGCGTACACGCGGTAACGCAGTACATTGCTAACGAAGTACAGGAAGTTTACCGTCTACAAGGCGTTAAGATTAACGATAAGCACATTGAAACTATCGTTCGTCAGATGCTACGTAAGTGTACTATTACTCACTCTGGTGACTCTGAGTTCCTACCTGGTGAGCAGATTGAGTACTCACAAGTTAAGATTGCTAACCGTAACCTAGAAGCTGAAGGCAAAGAGCCTGCACGTTTCGAGCGTGAACTACTAGGTATCACTAAAGCATCTCTAGCGACTGAGTCGTTCATCTCTGCGGCATCGTTCCAGGAGACAACTCGCGTACTAACAGAAGCAGCGGTTTCTGGTAAGCGTGATGACCTACGTGGTCTGAAAGAGAACGTAATTGTTGGTCGTCTGATCCCAGCTGGTACTGGCTTCGCATACCACCAAGAGCGTCAAGCTAAACGTTCTGAAGCGCAAGATGGTCCTTCTGCTGAGCAAGCAACGGACAACCTAGCGGCACTTCTAAACGCTGGTTTCTCTTCTGAAGAGTAAGCCATTTAACGAGTAATCGTTAGAAGCTTAAGAAAAAAGGCACCTTCGGGTGCCTTTTTAGTTTTTATCCTGCCTTTTTCTTCGAGAGGGTTCTTAGAGAAGGTAATAGTAATAAAGCTAGAAACAAAAAAGACCGACGATGATCGTCAGTCTTTTCTATCCTTCAGTCTCTGAATGTTTGCAAACACTAAGCCCCTGGGGGCATAGACAGGCTTTCTGCGATCTGCTGTATCAGATAGTCCTCGACTTCAAATCGAGTCTCAAGAATTTCGCCAATGAGACACATATCAGAATCGAAATCATCTAATTCATCATCTTCAGTAACTTCTGAGTACTTATCGTTAAAGTTCAATAGTGGTTCAGTTGTCAGGACTATTTGACCATAAGTTTGATTGATTTCATTGGTCACGACAAAGCCAGTCGCTTTCCAGCGATCCATAACCATGTCATAGATTTTAAAATGGCCCTCGGAGATGTAATCAACGAGATGCTGACAGAAATCCTGCAATTCGGAAGGAGATGGGAGTTCAATAACATTGGTTTTCGAACAAGGTTGCAGTGCTGCAAGCTTACAATATTCAACAATCAGGGATTGTCTTGTCTCTAACCAGTGATCAATGACATCACTTGAGCCACCCCACTGATCTTGTGTTTGTTTGAATTTTTTTAGCATGACCATGCCCTCATGATCTGATCGCCTGTTGGCGAACGTATCCTTTGCAAAGCAAAGTTAGTAAAGTTATTACAAACTCTTGTCCTTACTAGAATTTAGAGTGCAAATTTACTTAACGACAAACTCTAGTATGAAATTAGATTGCCAGTAAAATGAACGAACTTCAAGCAAAGGGATGGTGTAATGTTAAGAAAAGGTGATGTTAACCGCGCGATAAATGCATACTGGTGTGTTGTTGCAGGAAGTGAAATTTGGCTGGTGGATGGTGCTGTGCCTTTCGGGTCTGCAGAGCAGTTATCACTGCCTGAAGTGAGTGCAAGGCCCATTGGTGAGTATTCAGGTTCGCCCGTCATGTGGCTTAATTTGTCTGATCTGGAGCATGATCTACCATTAGTCTCACTACGCGACTGCCTGCATTTTCCTGAGCCATTATTTATGTTGTTAAGTAAAGCGGTCCAGTATGGGCACATGACGCAAAGTCTGCGTTTTTGCCCACAGTGCGGTGGAAGAAACTTTCTTAATAATAACCAGTTAGCTATGCAGTGTGGCGAATGCCGTACTCTCCATTATCCTCGAATATTTCCATGTATTATCGTTGCTGTGCGTAAAGATAATCAGATCTTATTGGCTCAACATCCAAGGCATCGAAATGGTATGTATACCGTTATTGCCGGCTTCTTAGAAGTTGGTGAGACATTAGAAGAGTGTGTGGCTCGAGAAATTCATGAAGAAACAGGAATTCTCGTTAAAAATATTCGTTACTTTGGCAGCCAGCCTTGGGCTTTCCCATCGAGTATGATGATGGGGTTTTTAGCTGACTATGAATCGGGAGAGTTAATTCCAGACTACACTGAGCTGTCTGATGCACAATGGTTTGGTATTGACGAGATGCCGCCTGTTGCGCCTAAAGGAACGATTGCAAGAGCGCTTATCGAACAAACGCTGAAAGATATAGACTCTAATTATCTGATAAATAGATAAAAAAAACCCTCCGAGAGGGAGGGGGTAAGTAAGATGTCGTTATGAGATGCTGAGTACTAAGTACTCAGTTTATAATTGTAGTTTTCGCTAGCGAACAAATTTTTAACACTGATACCGATTGGGTGCAAATTAAGCATTGATTTAAAAGTTAATAACTTGATCCAGGTTGCAAAGCACACAGCTATTGGACTTAAATCAGTGATAGAATACCCCCTTTCACAGAAAGCCTAACAGTTGGAATTACGGAATGACTGAATTAAAAAATGATCGTTATCTGCGTGCGCTTTTAAAAGAGCCGGTAGATTACACGCCAGTATGGATGATGCGCCAGGCAGGTCGTTACCTACCAGAATACAAAGCGACTCGTGCAGAAGCGGGTGATTTCATGTCTTTGTGTCGAAATGCAGAATTAGCATCCGAAGTGACACTTCAACCATTACGCCGTTTTCCTCTTGATGCCGCGATCTTATTCTCGGACATCTTAACGATTCCAGATGCAATGGGGCTTGGTTTACGTTTTGCTGCGGGCGAAGGACCTGTTTTTGATAACCCAATTACATGCAAAGCTGACGTGGAAAAAATTGGTTTGCCAGATCCAGAAGGTGAACTGCAATATGTAATGAATGCAGTGCGCCAGATCCGTAAAGACCTGAAGGGTGAAGTGCCGTTAATTGGCTTCTCTGGTAGCCCGTGGACTCTTGCTACGTACATGATCGAAGGTGGCAGTTCTAAAGCCTTCACCAAGATCAAGAAAATGATGTACGCGGAACCACAAACTCTGCACCTACTTCTAGATAAGTTGGCAGACAGCGTTATCGAGTACTTAAACGCGCAAATTAAAGCAGGCGCGCAGTCAGTAATGGTATTTGACACATGGGGTGGCGTACTAACGCCTCGTGATTACAACCTGTTCTCGCTGCAATACATGCACAAGATTGTAGATGGTCTGATTCGTGAAAACGACGGTCGCCGCGTGCCAGTAACACTATTTACTAAGAATGGCGGCATGTGGCTTGAGCAAATCGCAGCAACGGGCTGTGATGCAGTTGGTCTAGACTGGACAATCAACATTGCAGACGCGAAAGCACGTATCGGTGATAAAGTGGCGCTGCAAGGTAACATGGACCCATCAATGCTTTACGCTTCGCCAGAGCGCATCCGTGAAGAAGTAGCGGATATCCTAGAAGGATTTGGTGATACGGGGACTGGTCATGTGTTCAACCTAGGTCACGGTATCCACTTGGATGTACCGCCAGAAAACGCGGGCGTATTTGTGGAAGCGGTACACGAGTTATCTAAGCCATACCACAAGTAAGTTAGATTTTTTGCAATCAAATGCCGGCATTCAGTGCCGGTATTTTTTTACCTAAAATTCAATTTTTTATCTGAAACTCAAGGCTGTACAGCTCTAGTAGTATTTGGCCTACTATGATCTAATTACTATTTAGTCTGTGCGCTTATTGTTTAATCTTATTATAAACAACAGCTTAGCGGTTTGTGTTTGTGTGCTCATTTTCTTGTACAGATAAAAAAGCAATTAGATCATGGGTAACCTAAAGCATCGAGTGAACGCGTTTTTTAAGGTATGGCACGACTTCAGATTCAAACCAAGGATTCTTCTTTAACCACAATGTATTGCGTGGAGAAGGATGAGGAAGCGGGATAAAATCAGGTTCCCAATCCTGCCATTGCTGAACGGTTTGCGTGAGTGTCTTTGGTTTGTTGGTCAGGTAGTACTGCTGTGAGTACTGACCAATCAGTAGCGTCAGCTCTATATTGGGCAACTGATCGAGAATCTTTTTGTGCCAAGCGGGCGCACACTCTTTGCGAGGAGGTAAATCGCCAGAGTTCCCCTTGCCTGGATAGCAGAAGCCCATCGGGACAATGGCTATTTTGTTTGGGTCGTAGAAAATGTCTTTGTCGATATCGAGCCATTGGCGTAACCGATCGCCGCTTGGATCGTTCCAAGGTATCGAGGTTTTGTGCACACGCGTCCCCGGCGCTTGTCCGATGATTAGGATGCGTGCGTCTTTTGCGGCTTGTACGACAGGGTTTGCACCCAAAGGTAAATCATCCGCGCAAATCTGACAGGCGCGCACTTGTTGAAGCAATGTTTCTAGAGACATAAAACGGCTAATACCCTTTGTCGAAATCAACCTGATTATTTAGAGAGAAACCGTCCCTCCAACTCAAGTAGTTGTCTGCAAAAATGTCGATCACTTGCTCGGGGAAACTTAACGCCGCGATGTGAGGGGTGATGGTTACTTGCGGAAGTTTCCAAAACGGATGTTCTACCGACAACGGTTCTTGCTCAAACACATCTAAGAAGGCGTGTTCTACCCAACGGTTTTTCAGAGCGAAGAGCAATCCAGCCTCATCCAGTACGTCGCCACGACCTACGTTAAACAATAACGCCTGACTTAGTTGGCTGAGCGTTTGACGATTAAGTAACTGTTGCGTCTCCGGTGTACTTGGTAGGGTATTCACAACAATGTCGGCTTGTTCAAATGCCTTACTTAGTTCACTGATATGAAAGGTCTGATGAAACTCACCACCTGAGGTCGGAATACCTGTGCGGTTCATACCGATAGTTTTTATCCCCATTGCTTTAGCGGCGTTGCCCAGATAGCCCCCAATGCTACCGGTACCAAGAATTACCATGGTTTTACTTTGTAATGATGTATAGAGGTGAGGCTGCCATCGTTTGTTTTGTTGTTGCTGGTGGTATCGGTTGAAGTGGCGGTAATGGGCAATACTGTAACCCAGCACATACTCGGCAATTAATGGGCCGAAAATACCGCGTACGTTGGTCAGTGTGTAATCTTGGCGCAGATCCGGTGACATTAAAGCGTTCACCCCCGCAAATGTGGATTGCACCCACTCAAGCTGTGAAAACTCGTCTAACCTTTGTGATAGTAATGGTGGATCAGCAAGAACTATTTGAGCTTCCTCTGGCTTATCAGTGATGCTCAGATCTGGCAGCTTTCTCTCCGTCAATAACGTTTCGTAGGTGTCACGATGCTCTGAGAGCAGGAAAATCTGATTTGAATGCGGCATTAACTTTTTTCCCTGTGATGAATCAAGTACACTTTCGCTGTTTTTTTCTTCAATGATTGAGTGACTATGCTTAAGAATCCTCTTCAGGTTCGTTTAGAAAAACTAGAACCTTGGCAACAAATTACCTTTATGGCGTGTCTGTGTGAACGCATGTATCCAAACTATGCGATGTTTTGTGAGAATACAGAATTTGCTGATCCGCGTGCGTACCGAGCGATTCTTGATAGTGTATGGGAAATTTTGACAGTTAAGAACGCGAAAATTAACTTCGAACGTCAATTAGAGAAGTTAGAAGAGTTGTTCCCAAGTGCGGATGAGTTCGATTTTTACGGGGTTTATCCAGCGATGGACGCGTGTCAGGGTTTGTCTACGTTACTGCATGGCCTATTGGACCGCGACTACCTTTTCGATTCAATGCTTAAAGTGAGCCAACAGTCGGTACAAACCGTTGCTGATCTAGAGCAAGCGCAAGGTGCAGAGCCAATCACCAACGACAATCAGAAAGAAAATGAAGCCGTATGTGAAGAATGGGACGTGCAGTGGGCTATTTTCCGTCCACTGCGTGAAGCGGTAGAGCGTGACATCAACTTGATTAAAGATTTACGTGAAGAGTTACGTGAAGAAGGTGTGAGCAATATCGGTATCGCACTTTAGTCGTTGAATAGATAGAAAAAGGCATCCTAAATGGATGCCTTTTTGTTTGCGGCGTTTGAGCGGTTATGCCCAATGCTGATTACGATTCTTTAGAGCCTGGTTTTGTCGCTTCTTGAGTTTCTGGCTCCTTGTGATGCTTCTCCAGTTCTTCCTCTTCTTCATCGTCATCGCGGCTTTCGATTACGCCGTGCATCTCTTTCCAACTTTCCCAACGTTGGTAAGCCAGCTCTTGCATGTCGGTACTTTTATCCGCTTCATCGATGATTTCTTCACCCACGAGGTGTTCAAAAATATCCTCCAACGTCACCAAGCCTTGCACAGTACCGTATTCGTCAACGACAAGGGCTAGCTGTAGGCGATGAGTCATCATTTGGTCAAACACTTTCGGTAAAGTCGTGTTGTTTAGCACCACTTGAATCGGGCGCATGATTGCTCCCAGTTGTTTCTGTCCACAACCTGATTGTTGTAGTTTGAACAACTCAAGGCGGTGCACAAAACCAATGATGTTGTCCTTTTGTTCGCTATAAACCAATGGACGTGAGAAAGGTGTATCCTTGTGTTTTTCTAGGAACTCATTGATGGTCATCGTGGCATCGATACGGAATACCACAGGACGTGGCGTCATAACCTGCGTTACAGGTACATCTTGGATGCCAAGCAAGTTGCTTAATATTTTTGATTCACCCTCGGCAAATTCACCGCTTTCACGTGCCAGAATCGCCATTGCAGACAGTTCATCACGCATTTTCGGAGCTTCGTGGTTACGAGCAAGACGCTTGGTGATTTGCTCTGAAAACCATACGAATGGCGTTAGCGCCCATACCATCCAACGTAATGCGAATGCCGCGGTTGGCGCCAATTGACGCCAGTAAGTTGCGCCAATTGTTTTCGGTACGATTTCTGAAAGCACCAAGATCGCCAGTGTGAGCACAGCCGAAAAGATACCTAACGCTTCGCTACCAAATACAACCGCAGCTTGTGCACCAGCAGTGGCCGCGCCGATGGTATGAGCGATGGTATTTAGAGTCAGAATGGATGCCAATGGTCGGTCGATATCTGATTTTAGCTTAGCCAGTTGCCCAGCAGCGGGATGCCCCTGTTGATTGAGCTGCGCAATGTAGCTCGGACTGATACTCAGCAGTACCGCCTCCAGCACCGAACAGATAAACGAAATGCCGATTGCAATAGAGATATAAATGGATAACAGCAGCATAGTTGCCCTTGAATGTAGTTTGATAGTGGTTATTTGCAGCTATTATAACCGCAAAAGTGCCTTATAAATTGGTCCAAATACCTTGGAAAGCAAGGGTTTTCAGGGGGTATGTGGTAACAAATTGTGAGTTATTACTCATATTATGGCTAAAAGTACGTCAGAAAATCGAAAGATCGCTTACAAACCTTTGCCAGATGGGGCATTTATGTTTTAGAGTGAGACGAATTCGATAACCTATGAGAAGGGAAACCTAATGAACAAGACCCAATTAATCGACTTTATCGCAGAGAAAGCAGACCTATCAAAAGCACAAGCAAAAGCTGCTCTTGAAGCGACTCTTGATGGTGTAACTGGTGCACTTAAAGAGGGTGACCAAGTTCAACTAATTGGTTTTGGTACATTCAAAGTAAACCACCGCGCTGCACGTACTGGTCGTAACCCTAAGACTGGTGACGAGATTCAAATCGCAGCAGCTAACGTACCTGCATTCGTAGCAGGTAAAGCGCTGAAAGAATCAGTAAACTAAGTTAGAATGCACCGAGGTATCCTGCCTCGGTGCAACTTCATGAAAAAACATCTACTCGCTTCACTTCTCTTATCTAGCTTTACCCTTTTTGGCTGTTCGTCGGTTGAAACTCCTAATTTAGAACAATTCACTCACTTCTCTGGCGGCAAAGTTGCTGGAGACGCAAGTAGCTTGTACTGGATGACCGAGAAACTCACTCGCGTGAGTACGGCTGCGGATTACGTAACGATGGGGGATAATGGCTGGTTTCAAAGTGACTACCGTTGGGATGAAGGTGAGCTTCGAGAGTTGATTCGAAAAGGTGAGCAAGTTGATACCAAGCAAGAGTTGGTGCCTTTTCAAATCCACATCCGTTTTAATAAAGATGGCGAAGCGGTTTACCAACAATATCGCGTTAATCGTAAAGTCTTACCACTTCAGCATGAACAATTAGAACGTTACAAGACAGAAGCGAATGATGTAGTGGCGTCGGTTAAGGCGCAGTCTCGTAACAGTCAGAGCCTCATTCAAGGTTATTGGAATGGCCAATCGTTTGAAACCTGCAAAGGTAAAGCGTTCTCGACACTCGAGTTTAATCAGACGTTGCCAAAATTTATTATCGAGCGTCTCTCATCTGTAGACAGTTACGTGGCTTTTGTCGGCAAGCAGTCACGAACTAAAGCAACGGTTGATGAACTGTTGATGCTCAATGATGATGACTTTGATTGTGTACCACGACCAACATTACTCGCTGAGTAAGCTTGGTGAGACTTACTTGCTGACAGAGTAATAAAAAAGGCGCTGAATGCGCCTTTTGTTTTTTTAGCCAACTTAAGTTGTTTTTATTTTTCTTGCTCACGTGCAATCGCACGGTAGCCGATGTCACTGCGATGGAACATGCCGTCCCAACTGATCTGTTTTGCAAGCTCGTAAGCGCGTTGCTGCGCTTCTGATACGCCATTGCCAAGTGCGGTTGCACAAAGAACACGACCGCCGTTTGTTACGATGTTGCCATCTTTATTGTCTGTACCCGCGTGGAAGACTTTCTCGCCTTCAATTTCAACTTGTGGCAGACCAGAGATCACATCGCCTTTGTTGTACGCTGCTGGGTAACCACCGGCTGCGAGTACGATACCAATCGACGCACGTGGATCCCATTTTGATTCCACTTGATCCAGTTTCTCGTCGATTGCCGCTAGGCACAGATCAACAAGATCCGATTCCATGCGCATCATGATAGGTTGTGTCTCTGGATCACCAAAGCGGCAGTTGTACTCGATTACTTTCGGAGTGCCGTCTTTGTCGATCATAAGACCCGCGTATAGGAAACCAGTGTAAGGGTTACCTTCAGAGGCCATGCCACGTACTGTTGGGTAAATCACTTCTTCCATGATGCGGTTGTGGATTTCCTGTGTCACCACTGGAGCTGGAGAGTATGCTCCCATGCCACCGGTGTTAGGACCAGTATCTTTGTCGCCTACGCGTTTGTGATCTTGGCTGGTGGCCATTGGCAGAACGTTCTCACCATCCACCATCACGATGAAGCTTGCTTCTTCACCATCGAGGAACTCTTCGATAACCACGCGGCTGCCTGCGTCACCAAATGCGTTGCCTGCTAGCATGTCTTTGATTGCGTCTTCGGCTTCTTCTAGCGTCATTGCCACAATCACGCCTTTACCAGCCGCAAGGCCGTCGGCTTTCACCACAATCGGCGCACCTTGCTCACGCACGTAAGCAAGCGCTGGTTCAATTTCTGTGAAGTTTGCGTATGCACCGGTTGGGATTTGGTGACGAGCAAGGAAGTCTTTAGTAAACGCTTTGGAGCCTTCAAGCTGCGCTGCGGCTTGGGTAGGGCCAAAGATTGGTAAGCCCGCTTCGCGGAACGCATCAACCACACCAATAACCAATGGTGCTTCTGGGCCAACGATAGTCAGTTCAATCGCCTTCTCTTTTGCAAAAGCAACCAGACTATCGATGTCTTCCACATCAATGTTTACGTTCTCTAGTTTTGGCTCTAGTGCCGTACCTGCGTTGCCTGGAGCAATGAAAATAGTCTCAACATTTGGGTTTTGCGCCGCTTTCCAGCCTAGCGCATGTTCACGACCGCCTGAACCAATGATTAAAACTCGCATATGAAAATCCTTAATCTTATAAATACTGTTTACTCAAAGTAGTTGATGATGTGGCTAGGCAACAATTGAGCCCATCCCGGAAACATAGCCAGCTACGTAACCGGGGTGGGCGAAAGCAGTTAACAATGCCACAGTGCCAAATACGATGAGGAAATTAGTGGCGGAAGTGACGCATACCCGTGAAGATCATCGCCATGCCGTGCTCATCTGCTGCTGCGATAACTTCGTCGTCACGCATTGAGCCACCTGGCTGAATTACGCACTTAATGCCTGCTTCTGCTGCGGCATCGATACCGTCGCGGAATGGGAAGAAAGCGTCAGATGCCATTACGCTACCGGCAACTTCTAAGCCTTCATCTGCGGCTTTGATGCCGGCAATTTTCGCTGAGTAAACGCGGCTCATTTGGCCTGCGCCTACACCGATAGTCATGTCACCTTTTGCGTAAACGATCGCATTGGATTTCACGTATTTCGCAACTTTCCAGCAGAATAGCGCGTCTTTTAGCTCTTCTTCTGTAGGTTGACGCTTAGAGACCACTTTAAGGTCATCCAGACTAACCATACCTTGGTCACGGTCTTGAACGAGTAGGCCGCCATTCACGCGTTTCACGTCAAAGCCCGTTGTCTTCGTTGACCATTTGCCACACTCTAGTAGACGTACGTTCTTCTTCGCTGCAACGATTTCAATCGCTTCAGCAGAAACAGAAGGTGCGATAATCACTTCAACGAATTGACGCTCAACGATAGCGCTAGCCGTTTTTGCATCTAGCTCTTGGTTGAATGCAATGATGCCGCCGAACGCTGACGTTGGGTCAGTTTGGTAAGCGCGGTTGTACGCTTCGAGGATGTCTTTACCTAGCGCAACGCCACATGGGTTGGCGTGTTTTACGATTACACATGCAGGCTCGTTGAACTCTTTCACACACTCAAGTGCTGCATCAGTGTCTGCAATGTTGTTGTAAGAGAGGGCTTTACCTTGGATTTGGCGAGCAGTTGAAACAGATGCTTCTTGTGGGTTTGCTTCAACGTAGAATGCGGCTGCTTGGTGGCTGTTCTCACCGTAGCGCATGTCTTGCTTCTTCTCGAACTGTTGGTTGAACGTACGAGGGAATTTGCTCTCTTCATCACCTTCTTTGTTCTCACCGTAAGATGGAACCATAGTGCCGAAGTAGTTTGCGATCATGCCATCGTAAGCGGCAGTGTGCTCGAATGCTGCGATAGCAAGGTCGAAACGAGTCTCTAGTGTTAGAGATTTCTCGTTCGCGTCCATTTCAGCGATAACGCGGTCGTAATCATGAGCGTTCACAACGATAGTCACGTCTTTGTGGTTTTTCGCAGCAGAGCGCACCATCGTTGGGCCGCCGATATCGATGTTTTCAACCGCGTCAGCTAGTGTACAGCCTTCTTTTGCAACGGTTTCTGCGAATGGGTATAGGTTAACAACGACCATGTCGATTGGATTGATGTCATGTTTTGCCATCACGTCGTCATCTTGACCACGACGACCAAGCACACCACCGTGAACTTTCGGGTGAAGCGTTTTAACGCGGCCGTCCATCATTTCTGGGAAACCTGTGTAGTCAGAGACTTCTGTTACTGCGATGCCTTGTTCGGCAAGTAGGCGTGCTGTACCACCAGTAGATAGGATATCGACACCGCGCTCAGCAAGAGCTTGTGCAAACTCAACAATACCTGTTTTGTCTGATACGCTGATAAGCGCACGGCGAATAGGACGAGCGTTATTCATGCTTCCATTTTCCTCAAATTCACGGAGTTAAAGATGTTTGCCAAAAATGAACTTGTTTTTACCTCTTGGGGTAAAATATTGGCCAGTTTTGGTAAAGACCTTTGCCGGATGTTTTCTGGTTAGAAAACAGTCTCCACATTTGATGGCGCGTATTCTAACCAATTTATTACAAAAAAGCTCGCGCAATCGTTTGGCATCTCAAAAATAATTGTGAAAAAGAGGTTCTTTAGCTTTAAAAGTAACGAGATAGTTAATAGGGAAAGTTATGTTTCAGATAGGTGAACTGGCAAAACGTTGTGGTGTGACTGCAGATACGCTGCGTTTTTATGAGAAAAACGCGCTGATAAAGCCCGCAGGTCGAAGTGAATCAGGTTATCGTCTCTATAATGAAGAGAATCAAAAGCAGGTACACTTCATCCTTAAAGGTAAAGAGCTGGGCCTGAGCTTGGATGAGATTAAAGAGCTACTAGAAATCAAACTAGAAGCAACAGAACACAGCTGTGCAGAGGTTAAAGCTATTACTTCTGCTAAGTTAGAGCTGATTGATGGAAAAATTAACGAGCTAACGAAAATTCGTCGAGCTTTGAAGAAGATCAATGATGCTTGCTGCGGTCATACGGACGATGATGCTACTCATTGTTCTATCCTTGCAGCACTTGAGTAGTCTCATTTCTGCATCACTTAACTTAAGTTTGCATTTTTGGCGGCTTGCTTTTCTAGGTGCACGCCGTTTTCCCACCTATAATCTCGCCTTTAGTTACCAGTAGGAATTGACCATTGTTTGATTCCTGCCGTAGCGCTGTCTGTAGATACGAGAGTTTTCATACATGGTTGGAGTCTATTTTCAAATCAATGACTGGGTTTTAAGCGTTGATGAAAATAAGCTGTATCGACAAGATAGGGAAGTTACTGTTGAGCCACGCTTAATTAATCTTCTGCATTTCCTAGCGGAGCATGCGAATGAGGTGTTCAATCGTGAGGAATTGATCCAATACGTTTGGGCAGGGGCGATTGTGACCGATCAAGTGGTGACTCAGTCCATTTTTGAGTTGCGTAAATTACTGCGGGACGGTCGGGAAGAAAATACCAGCTACGTCATTACAGTGCCGAAACGTGGTTACAAGCTGGTGGCGAATGTGACCCCAATGACACTTGAGGAATTCCTCGCAAGTCGTCATTGTGATTCAGAAACTCTTCCTCCTATTGTTGAAGAATCAGAAGAAGATACTCTACCTATCGCACCTGCCGTCACCTTTCCTGCTGGCCCTCTGACTCGCGCGGTCTGTGAGATGTCCAAAGAGAAAAAGGCCCCTCAGAAAAAAAATAAAATCAGTCCGTGGCGCCTGGGGATCATGAACTTCATCTGGATCAGTGTCTTGGTTGTGGTGATGGGCGTGTTTACCTACAAGCAATCGGAAGTGCGTATTACTCAAGCCATCGATACTCACCTTATCGAATTCAAGTTTCAAGATAACTTCACGAGCGAAGGGTTAAGCTACGATTTGGCAGACGGGTTTGCCCAAAAGTTGATGTCCGACATTGCTCAAGTGAGCGATTACCGAGTCATGCTAAAGAAGGCGTCGTTTACCTCGGGTATTGTGCCGGGCAAATCGGTTGTGGTGCGGGTTCGTGAAAATGATGGTGGTAGCTTTTTAGAGGTGGAATATCGCAATAACTCATCTGAAAAGGTGTTGTTTAGTCGTCAATACGCGTTAACCAGCAGCCATTTAAAGACAGTGCTTCAACAAGCGTCGTTAGACTTGATGCAAGTCCTGAAAGTACCGGATGCCAAGCTGAAATCCACGATGCTGGTGGCGGGAATGCCAATTAACCCAGATGCTTTGGAGCTGTTTGTTCAAGCTAACCATTATCTCAATGTCTCGGATGCCAAGCAGTTTCGCCAAGGCGTCAACTTGATGGAAAACATTTTAGAAATTGAGCCAGATAACGCTTACGTTCAGGCAGAGTTATTAATTGCTTACCACGTGCAGAAGGTGCTCGATTTTTCACAGGAGTTGAAGAAAGGGCGAGTGCAGCAGTTGAGTGACGCACTAGAAACTAACGTAAAAATGATGGTTGGGCCAATTCAACCGCGAATTTATGAAGCTTTAGCCCTGCACGAAACCATTATTGGTGACATGGCTTCAGCCAAGCAGCATCTTGGGCAGGCTTTGAGGTTACGTGATTCGGTGCTTTCTTATGTGATTCGTGGTAAACACGCTGAATTGGATGGTGATCTGGATTTGGCCAGTGAGTCTTACAGCGAAGCTTTCTATATTGATACGTCGGTTGAGACGTACCTGCTGTGCGAAAACTTGGTCTTCCCAAGTAACATGAAGGCGATTGATTACGCCATGTATCGCGCTGTTCACCCTTCTGTCGTTCGAATGCTTTAATTCTCTCGTACTCTACGTCCGTTTAATACTAGCCCCTCATTTCGGTGAGGGGCTTTTTTGTAGCTGTCGAAAAGTGAAAAGGGTGGGCGGTGGGGTAATGACTTACGAAGGAGCCAGTAACGCAAGCTTGCAACGGGAAGACATATCCGGTTTTCTTCTCTATCTCTATCTCTATCTCTATCTCTATCTCTATCTCTATCTCTATTGATTGTATGGAGTGTCTGGCTGGGTTATTTGGCGAGAATGATTCTGATGCTTTCTTGCAGGCGAGATGAATATTGATGTGGGTCAAAAAGCGCGATCAGGGAGAGATTTATGGAATCAACAGTTCAGGGAATCAACCGTTCGGGGCGGGGAAGTTGATAGAGGTTGATAACTTTTGCCGCGATTACTAACGAGTTGATGAGAGTTTATCTATCGGTAGAAGGCTTGATGTTTTTCTTATAACCGAATGAATAATATAGTTTTATGCTTTTGTGTTTATCATGTTTATCTCAACTTGATGTTGATTAACTAATCATTTTATTGATAACGCCAAGTTTATTTTTTTCCCGATTTTTGGGCGTAGTCTTCACTTCGAAATTTAGCGAGGTCGAGCAGGTATCTACTTCATAGCATCTCGCTAATAACCGTTCAGTTTGAGTCACGTTGACTTGAGTAGAATAGATTTGGAGATGTTATGTCATCGAATACGAAAAAAATCGGCCTAATTGCCTGTACGGGTGTAGTAGCCGGTAACATGATGGGTAGTGGTATTGCACTGTTACCTTCTAGCCTAGCTTCAGTAGGCTCTGTTTCAATTTTCAGTTGGCTGATCTGTTTGATCGGTGCACTGAGCCTTGCGTTTGTTTACGCTCGTCTGGCAACCAAAAACCCTCAAGAAGGTGGTCCTATCGCTTACGCTGGCGAAGTTTCACCTGTCTTTGGTTTCCAAACGGGCGTTCTTTATTACCACGCGAACTGGATTGGTAACCTGGCTATTGCCATTACAGGTGTTTCTTACCTTTCAGTATTCTTCCCTGTGCTTAATAACCCAATCCCAGCAGGTATTGCGACGATTGCATCGGTATGGATCTTCACTTTCGTCAACCTACTTGGTGGTAGCTGGGTAAGCCGTCTATGTACGCTTGGTCTTGTTCTAATCCTCATTCCAGTTGTTGGTACAGCGGCATTTGGTTGGACGCACTTCGACACTGCGCTATACAGCCAAAACTGGAACGTATCTGCGGGTACGGATAGCCATGCGATTGTGACTGCGGTTCTTATCTGTCTATGGTCATTCGTTGGTGTGGAATCAGCAGCAGTATCGACAGGTATGGTAGAAAATCCTAAACGTACTGTACCGCTAGCAACCATGCTGGGTACTGGTATCGCAGGTGTGATTTATATCCTATCAACTCAAATGATCAGCGGCATGTTCCCTGCTTCTGAAGTTGCGGCATCAGGTGCGCCATTTGCATTGGCAACCACTGAGCTATTCGGTCGCTGGACAGCACCATTCGTATCAGCATTCACAGCACTAGCATGTTTCACTTCGCTAGGTTCTTGGATGATGCTGGTGGGCGAGGCTGGTAAACGTGCAGCAAGCGATGGCAACTTCCCTAAAATCTACGGCGAAACTGACAAAAACGGTGTGCCTAAGAAAGGTCTAATCCTTGCGTCAATCAAGATGACAGCATTAATGGTTGTACTGATGTTCTTCAGCTCTAAAACAGCACACGCATCAGACCTGTTCAACCAGCTAACGACTGATGCAGTTCTACTAACTATGCTGCCTTACTTCTACTCAAGCATTAACTTGATTCGCTTCGAAGGTATGACAACACGCAACGGCTTCGTAATGCTGTTCTCTGGTGTGGCTTGTCTGTTCTGCTTCATCGCACTAGCGGGTGCAGAAGGCGGTACGCTCACAGCAACCTTCATCGTGTCTCTCGTTATCTTGATGTTCTACAGCAAAAAAGCAGGTCTTGCTCAGTACGTGAAAATGCACGCTGACGATATGCCTGCCCAAGCAAGCAACTAATCCCCAAACGCTGGCACTTCGGTGCCAGCCCATAAAACCCAAATTCACTCGGCGCTCACCTTTACTCATTGCCTGTAAATGGCAAAGAGCGCCCTCATTCGCCTTGGAGATGTCCAAATGAATATATTCGCTATCTTGAACCACATGGGTGTGTTCTTTAAAGAAGAGCCAGTTCGTCAACTTCACGCTGCTCTTGAGAAAGCGGGCTACGAAGTGGTTTACCCAGTAGATGATAAAGACTTGATCAAAATGATTGAGATGAACCCACGTATTTGCGGTGTGCTGTTCGACTGGGATAAATACTCACTAGAGCTATGTGAACGTATCAGCCAAATCAACGAAAAACTGCCTGTTCACGCATTTGCTAACGAACAGTCTACTCTAGACATTTCACTAACAGACCTACGTCTAAACGTGAGCTTCTTCGAGTACGCTTTAGGTATGGCTGACGACATCGCTATCAAAATCAACCAAGCGACTGAGGCATACAAAGATGCCATCATGCCTCCATTCACTAAAGCGCTATTCAAATACGTAGAAGAAGGTAAATACACCTTCTGTACTCCAGGTCACATGGGCGGTACTGCATTCCAGAAAAGCCCTGCTGGTAGCATCTTCTACGATTTTTACGGTCCAAACACATTTAAAGCGGACGTATCAATCTCAATGCCTGAACTAGGCTCTCTGCTAGACCACTCAGGTCCACATAAAGATGCAGAAGAATACATTGCACGTACATTCAATGCAGACAGCTCGTACATCGTAACGAACGGTACGTCTACATCGAACAAAATCGTTGGTATGTACTCAGCACCTGCGGGCAGCACAGTACTGATTGACCGTAACTGTCACAAATCTCTGACTCACCTAATGATGATGAGCGACGTGACACCAATCTACTTCCGCCCAACTCGTAACGCATACGGCATCCTTGGTGGTATTCCACAAAGCGAATTCAGCCGCGATGTCATTGCAGAGAAAGTGGCGAAAACACCAGGTGCAACTGCGCCATCTTACGCGGTAGTGACTAACTCAACTTACGATGGCCTGTTGTACAACACGCAATTCATCAAAGAGTCGCTAGATTGTAAACATATCCACTTCGACAGTGCTTGGGTGCCTTACACTAACTTCAACCCAATTTACGAAGGTAAATGTGGTATGAGTGGTGAAGCGATGCCAGGCAAAGTGTTCTACGAAACACAATCAACACACAAACTGTTGGCAGCGTTCTCACAAGCTTCAATGATTCACGTGAAAGGTGACTTTGACAAAGAATCTTTCAACGAAGCATTCATGATGCACACTTCAACTTCACCTCAGTACGGCATTGTTGCTTCTACTGAAACTGCAGCGGCAATGATGCGCGGCAACACAGGTAAGAAGTTGATGCAAGACTCTATCGATCGCGCAATTCGCTTCCGTAAAGAGATCAAACGCCTAGAAGCAGAAAGTGACAGCTGGTTCTTCGATGTATGGCAACCAGAAAACATCGATACCACAGAATGTTGGAAACTAGACCCTAGCGATACATGGCACGGCTTCAAGAACATGGATGACAACCACATGTATCTTGACCCAATCAAAGTCACGCTACTGACTCCGGGGATGAATAAAGAAGGCGAACTAGAAGAATCAGGTATTCCTGCTTCGCTGGTGGCTAAATTCCTAGACGAGCGCGGCATCGTGGTAGAGAAAACAGGTCCATACAACTTGTTGTTCCTATTCTCAATCGGTATCGACAAATCAAAAGCAATGCAATTGCTACGCGGTCTGACTGAATTTAAACGTGGGTACGACTTGAACCTAACCATCAAGAGCTTCCTACCTTCGCTATATAATGAAGACCCAAGCTTCTATGAAGGCATGCGCGTTCAAGAATTAGCACAAGCGATTCACAACCTAACTAAGAAATACAATCTACCAGAGCTAATGTACAAAGCGTTCGATGTTCTTCCTGAAATGAAAGTAACACCACACGCAGCATGGCAAGAAGAGCTTCGCGGTAACGTAGAAGAAATCAAACTGGAAGAAATGGTTGGTCGCGTAAGTGCGAACATGATCCTTCCTTACCCTCCAGGTGTGCCACTAGTACTTCCTGGTGAAATGGTGACTCAAGAGTCTCGCCCTGTGCTGGACTTCCTAGAGATGCTTTGTGAGATCGGTGCGCATTACCCAGGTTTCGAAACCGACATCCACGGTCTATACCAACAAAAAGATGGTAGCTACACCGTAAAAGTATTGAAGAACTAAGTTCCTCTCGAAGATGACGCCATTGGGAATGCAAGCATGCTCCACTCTTACGAGCTCAATGTGTCATCGAACAACCACGACATTTAGATATACCCCTAGCTAATCTGTCGTAAAAGAGAAGGGCAAGGATGCTCTGATCTTTTCTTCTATATAGAAGAAGCAATTTCCAAGACTTCACCTGAAGTACCCCAAGTAAAAAGCAAAGACCAAAGAGCAGTTCGTTATCGTTCTGCTCTTTTTTATCTTTTATACAGCAGGCAGAAAAGAAAAAGCGCGTTGAGCGAATATCATTTGCTTCAATTACATCAAATTTGAAGATCGTAATTCAGGTAGAAACGCCCTTTTTCTTGAGGAAAGATCCTTTTAAATGAGAGAAAATAGCCAAGATCGCTTGGTATACACACAAAGTGATTGCTATTTGTTCGGTTGAAAGTTTTTTTGCAAAAAACGCTTGTACTAATTTCTCAACTCCCTATACTGCGCATCCACCGACACGGAGTGAGACGAAAGTCACACAGCGAGTCGGGAGTGAGAGAAAAAGAAATTTGAAAAAATGCTTGACTCTCTCACGGTGCGGAGTAAGATACGCACCCCTAACGACGAGCAACTAAGTTGCTGGATAAGTTAGAAAAGCTCTTTAAAAATATAAACCTATCAATCTGTGTGGGCACTCGTTGATGATAATCCAATTAGAAACTTCG
>NZ_JAMQWD010000028.1:0-52041 GCF_024744415.1 Vibrio sp. RM-41-2B
CGTATCGAGCGTGGTATTCTAACTGTAGGTGACGAAGTTGCTATCGTAGGTATCAAAGACACTACTACTACTACATGTACTGGTGTTGAGATGTTCCGTAAGCTTCTAGATGAAGGCCGTGCAGGTGAGAACGTTGGTGCACTTCTACGTGGTACTAAGCGTGACGAAGTTGAACGTGGTCAAGTACTAGCGAAGCCTGGTTCAATCACTCCACACACTAAGTTCGAATCAGAAGTATACGTACTGTCTAAAGATGAAGGTGGTCGTCACACTCCATTCTTCAAAGGCTACCGTCCACAGTTCTACTTCCGTACAACTGACGTAACTGGTGACATCCAGCTACCAGAAGGCGTAGAAATGGTAATGCCAGGTGACAACGTACAGATGACTGTTGAGCTAATCGCACCAATCGCAATGGACGAAGGTCTACGTTTCGCGATCCGTGAAGGTGGCCGTACAGTAGGTGCTGGTGTTGTTGCTAAGATCTTCGACTAATTCATAACGAATTAAACGAAATCTTGCACTCTTCTTCTTTATGAAGAAAGCGCATCGAGAAAGGGAAGCTTAGGCTTCCCTTTTTTATATCTAAATTATATTTGGTTATAAGTGTTCGTAGGAAATACGTTAATTTTTTAATTTAAAAACAGAATATTACCGGCTCTATTTTTCAACACCTTTAGTCGTAACACCTAACCCTCTGATCTTTGCCTACTGTCACCAAATCTATATAACAAAATATTCTGAACAGGCCCATCAATGCGACTGGTAACAAGAACTATTCTTGCTTATATTGGTTGCCACAGGTTAATTTAATAGGTTTTTGAGTATGTACGTTTGTCTTTGCCATGGGGTCTCCGACAAGAAAATTAGGAAGTTGGCGATAGATGAAGGCGTAACGGATATTAAAGGAATCAAAAAATGCACAGCATTGGGTAGCCAATGTGGTAAGTGCATCAGACAGGCCAAGGATATTTTAGCGGAAACCAGTTACACGGTATTCAAACAAGCTAGCTAATTACGGTGAGCATGCGGTAATTAAGTAATTATTTGCCTAGCGTTTTGACACTTTCTCATTTGCTTCTACATTTAAATGAAGCTAAAGAGGAGGTTTTTGTCATGAAAGGCGATCCAATCATCATCCAACATCTCAATAAAGTGCTCGGAAATGAGCTCATCGCTATTAATCAGTATTTTCTTCATGCTCGAATGTATAAGGACTGGGGGTTAAAGCACCTAGCAGATAAGGAATATCACGAATCTATCGATGAGATGAAACATGCCGATCATCTGATTGAGCGTATTTTGTTTCTTGAGGGCTTACCGAATCTACAAGATTTAGGCAAGTTGATGATAGGTGAAGACACTAAAGAAATGCTCGAGTGTGACTTAAAGCTTGAAATGGCCGCCATTCCAGATTTAAAAGATGCGATTGCCTATGCTGAAGACATTAGAGACTATGTGTCTCGCGATCTGTTTCAAGATATTCTTGAAGATGAAGAAGAGCATGTTGACTGGCTAGAGACGCAACTTGGCTTGATTGAAATGTCTGGCATTGAGAACTACCTCCAAGCGCAATACGTAGACGAAGAGTAATAGCTTCCAGGATTTTGCGTACTTCAATTGTAAGAAGAAAAGAGCACCTGACTCGAAAATCAGGTGCTTATCCCCGCTATCTGGTCTAATCTCTTTTATTATCGGCTTTTTAAGGATATTGCTCGCAATCTTGCCTATGAAGTTTGATTTCTATCCGATAGAATTTATCCCCCCTTACCTAAAAATAAAAAAGAGAAACGTCCATGTCTGAAGACAATCGCCAAGCAGCCACTCCAGAAGAAGAACATCGCCAAAAAGCATTGGATTACCATGCTTATCCAACTCCAGGGAAGATTGCTGTCGAATTGACAAAACCTGCGGAAACGGCGGGTGATCTTGCCCTTGCTTACAGCCCAGGTGTTGCAGAACCAGTGCGTGAAATCGCACAAAACCCTGATAACGTGTACAAGTACACAGCGAAAGGCAACATGGTTGCTGTTATTTCTAACGGTACCGCTATCCTGGGTCTAGGTAACCTAGGTCCACTTGCATCTAAGCCAGTGATGGAAGGTAAAGCGTTACTGTTTAAACGTTTTGCTGGCCTTGACTCGATTGATATTGAAGTTAAGCACCGCACGATCGATGAATTTGTTGATACTGTTGCAAGCATTGCAGACACTTTTGGTGGTATCAACCTTGAAGATATTAAAGCACCAGATTGTTTTGAGATTGAAAAGCGTCTAATTGAGCGTTGTGATGTACCAGTATTCCACGATGATCAGCACGGTACTGCGATTGTAACAGCGGCAGGCATGCTGAACGCGATCGAACTTCAAGGTAAGAAGCTTGAAGACTCAACGATCGTTTGTCTTGGCGCTGGCGCTGCAGCCGTTGCGTGTATGGAGCTGCTGATTAAATGTGGTGCAATGCGCGAAAAAATTTACATGCTGGATCGTAAAGGTGTAATCCACACTCGTCGTGATGATCTTAATGAATACAAGCAGCTATTCGCAAACAACACGGACAAACGCACATTAGAAGACGTGATTGAAGGCGCGGATCTGTTCCTAGGTGTATCTGGTCCAAACCTATTGCCAGCGGAAGCGTTGAAGCTGATGGCAGATAAGCCAATCGTATTTGCATGTTCGAATCCAGATCCTGAAATTAAGCCTGAACTTGCCCACGCTGTTCGTGATGATTTGATCATGGGGACTGGCCGTAGTGATTACCCGAACCAAGTAAATAACGTATTGTGTTTCCCATTCATCTTCCGTGGTGCTCTTGATGTGCGCGCAAGTGAAATCAATGATGAAATGAAACTTGCAGCCGTTGAGGCGATTCGTGAGCTAGCAAAAGAGCCTGTACCTGAAACTGTATTGAAGGCCGCAGGCGTCGATAAGCTTGAGTTTGGTGCAGACTACATCATTCCAAAACCAATGGACTCACGTTTACTACCACGTGTTGCAAAAGCTGTGGCTCAGGCGGCAGTTGATTCAGGTGTTGCTCGTATCGAGATGCCTGAAAACTACATGGCAGAGTAATATATCTATTAGATGTGATGTACAAAAAATGGGACGCAATCGCGTCCCATTTTTTATATCATTCTTTTGGCTCGAGATAAGAATTGCTATCTGAAGCCTCCAGCCTCGCTTTTTTACTCTTCGTCAAACGACTCAAATTCGATGCCCATTTCCGTCATCAGTGCTTTTACTTCTGTTGGAATATCATCTGGACGGTCTTTACGAAGGTCTTCATCTGTTGGAAGTGGCTGACCTGTGTACGCGTGCAAAAATGCTTCGCATAGTAATTCACTATTGGTTGCATGGCGTAAGTTATTGATCTGACGGCGAGTACGCTCATCAGTTAGCACTTTTAAAACTTTTAGCGGGATAGAGACGGTAATTTTTTTTACTTGTTCGCTTTTTTTGCCGTGCTCTGCATATGGGCTAATGTATTCGCCATTCCAGTCAGCCATTGCACACCTTCATTTATGTAATCGGTTAAAAATAATTTAGGTGCTGATTTTAGCTGCATTTACCGCCATAAGCAAAGACATATAGACGTCTAGAAGTGTTGACGTCTCATTTTTTGACGAGTAAAGTGAACAGAACAGCAAAGGAAGCGTGTTGATCACTTTATTTTACTCATTAGATATAGCGCATTCCTATTTAGAAGTCATTACCCGTGAAAGGATACACCCATGATCTCTCGCAAACCTGCGACCATTGCAGTACGCACTGGTATTGAATCAGACAGCCAATATCACGCTGTCGTTCCACCTATTTATCTTTCCACTAACTATGGTTTCCCTGCCTTTGGTGAAGTACCTAAGTATGATTACACGCGATCTGGAAATCCAAACCGCGGACTGTTGGAAAGTGCGTTATCTGAACTCGAGTCTGGAAAAGGAGCGGTTGTCACGAACTGCGGTACGTCTGCATTAAATTTATGGGTGTCCGCTTTTCTTGGCCCTGATGATCTCATTATTGCTCCTCACGATTGTTATGGCGGCACCTATCGTCTTTTTAATACCCGAGCCAACAAAGGCGATTTTAAGGTTCAGTTTGTCGATCAATCAGACGAGCAAGCTTTGGATGCAGCATTAGCACAAAAACCAAAACTCATTTTGCTAGAAACTCCGTCAAACCCTCTGGTTCGCGTAGTGGATATTGCAGCTACCTGTGAAAAAGCGAAACAAGTCGGCGCGTTAGTTGCGGTGGACAATACCTTTTTGACACCCGTGTACCAAAAACCTTTAGAGCTAGGTGCGGATTTTGTTATCCACTCCACAACGAAGTACATCAACGGTCATTCAGACGTGATTGGTGGCGTGATCATCACCAAAACAGAAGCGCATGCAGAAGAGCTTGCATGGTGGGGAAATTGCATTGGTGCGACTGGCACACCTTTCGATAGTTATATGACGTTGCGAGGCATTCGTACACTTGGTGCTCGCATGCGAGTGCATGAAGAGAGTTCACAGCAGGTACTGGCTTATCTCCAGAAGCAAGCGTTAGTTAAAACCATTTATCATCCAAGCCTGCCGGAGCACCCAGGTCATGACATTGCTAAAAAGCAGCAAACTGGTTTTGGCTCTATGTTGAGCTTTGAGTTTGCCGGTTCGTTTGAGCAGTTAAAAGTGTTCGTTAAAGAGCTCCAACTGTTTTCATTGGCTGAGTCATTAGGTGGAGTTGAAAGCTTGATTTGTCATCCGGCATCCATGACGCATCGCGCTATGGGAGAGGAAGCACTTGCAGAAGCGGGGGTGTCGCATCAACTATTGCGTTTGTCTGTCGGCTTGGAAGATGCACAAGATCTCATCACAGATTTAGAGCAAGCATTCGCTAAAGCTGTCCAACAATAGGAGACGATAATAATGACTTTACAACGTCAGCTGCATAAGTTTGGTGGCAGTAGCTTAGCAAACCCAGAATGCTATTTACGCGTTGTGGATATTCTTAAGGAGTATTCGACGGAAAATGATCTTGTGGTCGTTTCGGCGGCAGGAAAAACCACTAACCGCTTGATTGAGTTCCTAGAAGGGTTAGACAAAGATGGCCGAATCGCGCATGAAGCACTTCAAAGCCTAAGACAGTTCCAAACTGAGCTAATAGAAAACTTGTTGGAAAATGAAGTACAAGAAGAGCTATTAGCGTTACTGCATGATGAGTTCAGTACCTTATCTGAGCTGACAGCACCACTCACTGGCGCGCAAAAAGCCGCGGTACTAGGACACGGAGAAGTTTGGTCTGCTCGCCTATTCGCCGCGTTATTATCTCAACGTTCTATCCCCGCTGTCGCACAAGATGCACGAGCGTTTTTACGTGCGGAAGCCGGGACTCAACCTGAAGTTGATCGCGCTCGTTCATATCCTTTGATAAAAGAAGTTCTCGCGCAACACAATCATAAACGTGTGGTAATTACTGGCTTTATGGCTCAGAACGAGGCGGGCGAAACCATTTTACTTGGTCGTAATGGCTCTGATTATTCTGCAACTGTCATCGGTGCTCTGGCTGAAGTGAGCACGGTCACCATTTGGAGTGACGTTGCCGGTGTCTATAGTGCCGATCCGCGTTTGGTGGCAGACGCGTGTCTGTTACCGTTACTTCGATTGGATGAAGCCAGCGAACTCGCCCGTTTAGCCGCCCCAGTCCTACACAGTCGTACACTTCAGCCTGTGGCGCAAAGTACTATGGATCTCAACCTCAAGTGTAGCTATCTGCCGGAATCGGGCTCTACTCGTATTGAGCGTGTCTTAGCGTCTGGCCGTGGCGCTAAAATTATTACCTCGCTGGATGATGTTTTATTGGTACAGCTGTCTTTCATGCATGGGCACGACTTCGAAAAAACACAGAATGATGTATTACAAGCGTTGCAGCGAGCGCAATTGGAGCCATTGGCATTTGAGGCACAGCCCGATCAACACACGTTGCGCTTGGCGTATACCGCAGAAATTGCCGGTGGCGCACTGAAACACTTACAAGAGCTTGCGGTTGAAGCGGAGATTAAGCTCAAAGAAGGCTACTCTCTCTTAGCGGCGGTAGGCGCTGGCGTTACGAAAAACGCCAACCATTGTTTTGGTTTTTATCAGAAGTTAAAACACTCTCCGGTTGAATTTATTTCTGAAACTGAGTCGGGGCTGAGTTTAGTCGCCGTTTTGCGTTGTACTGATACCGAAGTGTTGGTTCAAACGATTCATAGCCAGTTGTTCCAAGCGCAAAAGCGCGTGGCGGTGGCTTTATGTGGCAAGGGCAACATTGGTTCTAGTTGGTTAAATTTATTTGCAACTCAAAAAGGTGAGCTCGAAAAACGTCATGGCATGAGCTTCGACCTTGTCGCGGTCGTGGATAGTCAAACCTACTGGTTCGATGAGCAAGGTATTGATGCAGCAAGTGTTGCTGAACGATTTGATGATGAAAGCCTAGCAAACGATGGGTCTTGGTTGACTCAATTAGGAGCGCTAAAAAATTACGATGAAGCCGTAGTGCTTGATGTGACAGCGAGTAAAGACTTAGCTCAGCGCTATGTAGAAATTGCGCAGCAGGGCATTCATTTGATTTCCGCTAACAAAGTGGCGGGTTCGGCAGATAGCCAGTATTACCATCAGGTTCAAGATGCATTCGCTAAAATTGGTCGTTATTGGCTGTACAACGCGACGGTTGGTGCGGGGTTACCGATAAACCATACCGTGCGAGATCTACGTGAAAGTGGTGATGAGATCGTTGCTCTATCGGGTATTTTCTCAGGGACGTTATCATGGTTATTCCAACAATTTGACGGCTCAGTACCATTTAATGATTTAGTCGACCTCGCTTGGCAGCAAGGTTTAACAGAGCCTGATCCTCGTTCTGATTTAGATGGTTCAGATGTGATGCGTAAGCTGGTTATCTTGGCTCGAGAGTCTGGTCTCGATATTGAGCCGGGCAGCGTTAAGGTTGAATCTCTGGTACCAGAAGAATTAACAGAACTTAGCATCGATGACTTCTTCGATAACGGAGGACTGTTGAGTGAAATACTGCAAGAGCGCCTGACAAAAGCACAGAGAAACGACCAAGTGCTTCGCTACGTTGCTCGTTTAGAAAAAAATGGTAAAGCGACGGTGGGAGTAGAAGCGTTATCTCGTGAACATGCGCTCGCCAACCTACTGCCGTGCGACAACATTTTTGCCATTGAAAGTAAGTGGTACAAAGATAACCCACTCGTTATTCGAGGGCCTGGCGCAGGAAGAGAAGTGACAGCCGGCGCGATTCAATCCGACCTCAACCGATTAGCCGGTTTATTCTAAAGTTGCGAGATACCTAAAACCCTGGAACCCGACCAGGGTTTTTTATTTTTCCTTCAGTGCCATACTGAAGTATCGGCTTGTGATAAGTGGTGAAATAACGTTCAAGCAATAACTTGAACTATCCTCATTATTAACTTGAGAAAAATTCATAATTACAAGGTTGACATTAAATCGTATTCAATACATTCTGTAGACATATAGACGTCTAAACGTCGATTTAAGGAATTTGTTTTCGTGGCGGAGTGCCACAGGGAGAGTAAGATGGGATACACGCACGCAGGCCATATTGACGCCTTGAACCAGAATATTGCTGAGTTGTCAGACAACATCAATGTATCATTTGAGTTTTTTCCACCAAGCAGCGCTAAGATGGAAGAGACACTCTGGAATTCAGTGCACCGTCTTAAAACGCTCCAACCTAAATTTGTTTCTGTGACTTACGGCGCTAACTCTGGCGAGCGTGACAGAACGCACTCCATCATTAAAGAAATCAAAGCAACAACCGGATTGGTTGCTGCTCCTCACCTCACTTGTATTGATGCGACTCGCGAAGAGTTAATTAATATTGCCGATGATTACTGGAATAATGGTATTGAAAATATCGTTGCTCTGCGTGGTGATATTCCTCCTGGTGGCGGTGCGCCTGACATGTATGCCTCGGATCTGGTTGAGCTGCTGAAATCACGTCACGATTTTGATATCTCAGTAGCCGCGTTTCCTGAGGTTCACCCTGAAGCTAAAAGTGCGCAGTCTGACTTATTGAACCTAAAACGTAAGGTTGATGCAGGCGCAAACCGTGCAATTACTCAGTTCTTTTTTGACGTCGAGTCTTACCTTCGTTTCCGCGATCGCTGTGTGGCGGCAGGAATTGATGTGGAAATTGTCCCTGGTATTTTGCCAGTGTCGAACTTTAAGCAAGCCTCTCGCTTTGCTGCGCAGAACAATGTGAAAGTACCAGGCTGGATGAGTAAACAGTTCGAAGGCTTGGATGATGATCCGGTGACTCGTCAGCTTGTGGGAGCAAGCCAAGCTATTGATATGGTGCGCGTACTTAGTCGTGAAGGCGTTAAGGATTTCCACTTCTACACCCTAAACCGTGCAGAGATGACTTACGCTTTATGTCATACGCTAGGCGTTCGTCCTCGCGCTGCAGTAGGTGCATAAATCGGGTTTCAAAAAGACAAAAGGCTTGCCGAGTGGCAAGCCTTTTTCGTTGTATCAAAGTAAAAGGAAATTAACCAATCACTTCAAGTTCTGTTAGGACTTCTTCAGCCCACGTGATCCACGTTTCACGTAACAGTAGGTTACGACGAAGCGTTAAACGCTCTAGGCGAGCTTGTTTGTCTAAAGTTGACGGCGTTGCGTAGTAAGCCGCTTCAATTTCTTTGTAGTGAGAAACCAGTTTGCGAGACTCTTCAACCAGTTCGGCGAGTTGATCACGGAAAGGTGTTGATGGTTGAACGGCACATGCCATCAATTTCGCTGAAAATTCATCACGAACAGTCGGGTGTGCAGTTGGTTGATCAAACCATTCTCCTAAAGCGCTGCGACCAGCATCTGTGATGGAGTAAACCTTACGGTCTGGTTTGCCTTCTTGGGGTTCTAATACGCAAGTAACCAGCTCTTTCTCGGCCATTTTATTGAGTTCACGGTACACTTGTTGGTGGCTTGCTTTCCAGAAGTAACCGATGCTAGCAGAGAATTCTTTAGTGATATCGTAACCGGTTGCGTCGCGAGTGCTAAGAACAGTTAAGATTACGTGTGGTAATGACATGTCTTCAATCCAAATGGTCAATAAACTTGTAAACAAGCTACTTATACTTTCAGCTGTGCTCTTTCTGGCACTTGAGTTTTTTAATGTATAAGTAGCACCAACAATGTTGGTCCTGTCACCTTAAAGCCGTTTATCACCTAGAGAGATGGGGAGTCCCATCATGGCTGGAGCAGGTATGATTGGATTTATGAGCTCTCAGCAGGCAAGTAGTATATAAATAATAAGCATGAAGTGGAATAGTAGGACAAAATTACCCTAAAAAACTAACATAATAATCAATAGTGTTAACTTGTGGTTTTTTATTCTTTTTGTGTGGTAATTTTTGGGTTTTTTATAGTTTATTAAACTGCCTTTTGGTTGCGCAATTATCCAGCGCCAAAAAAAAGCTGAGCACTTGCTCAGCTTTTTTATTACAAATGAAGCGATTAGCCTGTGTTGCGCATGCCAGCTGCAATACCAGCAATTGTCACCATTAGCGCTTCTTCTAGGTTTGCAGATGCTTCTTCGGTTTGGCGTGTACGGTATAGCAACTCGGCTTGTAGCATGTTCAATGGCTCAACGTAGATGTTGCGCAAGCGAATCGATTCGAGTCCCCAAGGGTCATGCTGCATCAAGTTTTCGTTGTTCTCTACATTCAGTACTGCTTTGATATCTTCTTGAAGCTGAGCGCGAAGCTTTTCACCGAGTGGACGGAGTGATTCATCCACCAATCGCTCATCGTAATAGCGAGAAATATCGATATTACACTTCGAGTACACCATTTCTAACATGCCAAGGCGAGTCGAGAAGAACGGCCATTCACGACACATCTCTTCGAGCAGCGCTTGGTGACCTTTATCGATCGAGTATTGAATCGCTTCACCCGCACCTAGCCATGCAGGAAGTACCAAACGGTTTTGGCTCCATGAGAAGATCCACGGGATTGCACGTAAGCTTTCTACTCCGCCCTTCGGATTACGTTTTGCAGGACGAGAGCCAAGTGGCAACTTACCGAGCTCGAGCTCTGGTGTCGCTTGACGGAAGTAAGGCACAAAGTCAGGCTCGCCGCGAACTACGTTGCGATAAGACTCGCAGCTAACTTCTGATAGCACTTCCATTAAGTCGCGCCATTCTTGTTTTGGCTCTGGTGGTGGCAATAGGTTGGCTTCTAGAATCGCGCTCGCGTAAAGGTTAAAACTGTTTACGGCGACATCTGGAAGGCCCAGTTTAAAGCGGATCATCTCGCCCTGTTCTGTTACGCGCAAACCACCTTTCAAGCTTTTTGGTGGTTGAGACAGAAGTGCAGCGTGTGCTGGCGCGCCACCGCGGCCTACTGTACCGCCACGACCGTGGAATAGAGTCAGTTCAACACCTTCTTCTTCCGCCACTTTTACTAACGATTCCATCGCATGGTACTGAGCCCAGCCTGCAGACATGACACCCGCATCTTTCGCTGAGTCAGAGTAACCAATCATGACCATTTGGTGGTTTTGGATAAAGCCACGGTATAGGTCGATACCCATCAGCTGTTTGATGACCGATTCTGCATTGTTCAAGTCGTCTAGCGTCTCGAATAATGGGCAAACATCCATACGATATGGGCAGCCAGCTTCTTGCAGAAGTAGGTGGACTGCTAACACATCCGATGCAGTGCGTGCCATAGAAATAACGTAGGCACCGAATGCTTCACGCGGTTGTGCTGCAATAATCTTACAGGTGTCCAAAACCTCTTTGACAGGTTCTGATGGTTCCCAATCACGAGGCAGAAGAGGACGCTTAGATGCGAGTTCGTTGGTTAGGAAAGCAATCTTATCTTGCTCGCTCCATTGTTCGTAATCACCAATGCCTAAGTAGCGGGTTAATTCAGACAATACGTCTGAATGACGCGTGCTCTCTTGGCGGATATCAAGGCGAACAAGATGAATACCAAATGCTTTTACGCGGCGCAATGTATCTAGTAGAGAGCCATTTGCGATCACACCCATGCCACATTCATTTAGCGACTGGTAACAGGCATACAGAGGTTCCCAAAGTTGCTCGACTTTTTGCAACGGAGCTTTAACGGCCAGTTTTTGACCATGGATTTTAGCATCGAGAATATCTTTGGTTTCGTTCAATAGTGAGCGAAGTTGTTTCAGGATCGCACGATATGGTTCGTGCTGATCTTCGCCAGCAAGTTCACGAACTTGATCGTTTGAAACCGTCATAGACAGTTCACTGATCAACTCGTTGATGTCATTGAGATAAAGATCTGCGGCTTTCCAACGAGACAGAAGCAATACTTCACGTGTCACGCTATGAGTGACAAACGGGTTACCGTCGCGGTCACCCCCCATCCAAGAAGAGAAGTGCACAGGGCGAGCATCAATTGGTAAACCTTCACCCAAGTAAGATTTCAAGCGATCGTGCATTTCACGTAAGAAGTCTGGCACTGCTTCCCACAGTGAGTTTTCTACTACGGCAAAACCCCATTTCGCTTCATCCAATGGAGTAGGGCGTTGTTGACGAATTACGTCAGAATGCCAGCTTTGTGCGATAAGTTGCTCTAAGCGACGCTCGGTTTTCTTGCGCTCTTTAGAAGAAAGATCACTCAGTTCCAACTTTGATAAGCACTCGTTGATCTTGACCAATTTGTTGATCATCGTGCGACGCGTGATTTCCGTTGGGTGAGCCGTCAATACCAATTCAATATTCAGATCACGAACCGCTTGCGCAGTGTCCAGTTTGCTCACATCGTTTTGTACCAGTTTAGAAAACAGCGAGTTAATCGCGTCTGGTTCACAGATGTGTTCTTCACAGTGGCGTGAAATCGTGTGGTATTGCTCAGCAATATTGGTGAGATTTAGAAATTGGTTAAACGCACGGGTAACGGGCGTTAGTTGCTCATCGGGTAGGTGTTTGATTTCTTCTATCAAGCTTTCCCTGTCTGCTTGATTACCTGCTTGAGCCGATTTGGATAATTTACGAATGGTTTCCACTTTCTCGAAGATTTCTTCGCCATGGGCATCGCGAATGGTGTTACCCAATAAGTGGCCTAACATGCGCACATTGCTTTTGAGTGCGGCGTATTTCTCGTTCATTGTCGTCCTGCCTCGTAAAAAAACTACATCCATTGTCCTTGTTAAGACTCCAATCTAGCGAAAAGCACCAGTTATAGTCAAATAAAGCAGACTAAGTTTGCAATTATTCCGCTGTCTCCTGATTTAGAGCAAATTTACGGCAGCTGTAGAATAAGAAGTGAAAATTAATTACAAAATAACAAGTTAAAGAAGTGTTAAGGCTAGCGCTAAATTGTGAAGATAAAAAGATGCAGCTCAATCGAGCTGCACTGACTTTTGAGTTTATTCGCGTATTAACAGCAATACTTGACCATTGCCTTTGAAAGCACATCAATTGTGGGATCGATAAAATCAAATGAGAGAAACTCATCCGGTTGGTGCGCTTGGTCAATTGAACCCGGACCAAGAACTAAGGTTGGACAGAGCTGTTGTAAGAAGGGCGCCTCAGTACAGTAGTTCACGGTTTCTGAACTGGTTTGGCAGATCTCTTCAACACCACCGATAAATGGGTGGTCATGTTGGCATTCGTAACCCGGAATTGGTTCATGTAACGGAATTATCTCCAAGCGTCCAGGCCACTTTGCTTCGACTTCTTTTAATGCTCCGCGCAGCATATTTTCTAGGCCATCCAGGCTAATCCCTGGTAGTGGGCGAACATCATAGTGCAGCTCACAGCAACCACAAATACGGTTAGCACTGTCACCGCCGTGAATGTGTCCAAGGTTTAGGGTAGGGCTTGGAATGGCAAAACCCGGATGGTGGTATTCTTTCACCAATTTATCGCGCAGTTGCATCATGGCAAACATCACTTCATGCATGATCTCAATCGCGTTAACGCCTAAGGCAGGATCGGATGAATGGCCTGACTTACCCGTGACCCGAATTGCATTCGCCACATGACCTTTGTGGCCGCGAATAGGAACGAGGCTGGTAGGCTCACCAATAATGCAGTAATCCGGCTTAAAAGGGGCGTTTACGGTGAAATGTCGTGCACCCAACATTGTGGTTTCTTCGTCACAAGTGGCTAATACGTATAGCGGCTTGGTCTGCTTGCTCCAGTCGACTTTTTTGACGGCTTCGTAAATAAAGGCAAAAAAGCCTTTCATGTCTGCCGTGCCTAAACCGTAAAAGCGGTTGTCTTTTTCAGTCAGCTTATGTGGATCAAAGTTCCATCGCCCTTGATCGAATGGCACGGTATCACTGTGGCCAGCAAGTAAAAGGCCGCCTTCACCCTCTCCCATACGTGCAATCATATTGTGCTTGCCTGGCTCCACCTCGATCACTTCAACGTTGAAGCCCAGATCTTTAAACCAAGATGCGAGTTTTTCGATGACTTTTGCATTGCCTTGATCCCAGCTCGGATCCGTGGAGCTGATAGAAGAGGTGCTGATGAGTCCTTCATAGACCTCTAGAAAAGTTGGTAATTGCATGGATTCTTCAAATCTCCTGTTGACAGACAGACCACAAAAATGTAAAACACATATTAAATCATATTTAATGAATAAAAAATCAAAATAAAGCAAAAATTAAATATGAATAGTCATTTGAGCCTTTAAGTATATGGATGTCACACAATGCTAAAAACCACGATTATTGGAGCCAGCGGTTACACCGGCGCAGAGTTAGCGTTAATGGTTAATAAACACCCACAACTCACGCTATCAGGTTTATACGTTTCCGCCAACAGTGTTGATGCAGGAAAGAATATTGCGCAGCTGCACGGTAAGTTAGCAGGCATCATTGATATGCCGGTCTCGCCACTAACGGATCCACTGCAAATCGCTCAAGAATCGGATGTGGTGTTTTTAGCAACGGCTCATGAGGTGAGCCACGATCTAGCCCCAACTTTCTTGGAGGCAGGCTGTCAGGTATTCGATTTATCGGGGGCATTCCGCGTCCAAAGTGAAGGTTTTTACAACACCTTTTATGGCTTCGAGCATCAACATAATAACTGGCTAGATAAAGCTGCATACGGCTTAGCAGAGTGGAACCAGGAATCAATTCAAACTGCTCCCTTAGTTGCTGTAGCAGGTTGCTACCCGACTGCTTCGCAGTTAGCCATCAAACCTCTACTCGAAAATGCATTAGTGGATACCAATCAATGGCCTGTCATTAACGCGACCAGCGGTGTGTCCGGAGCTGGGCGTAAAGCTTCTATGGTGAACAGTTTCTGTGAAGTGAGCTTGCAACCTTATGGTGTATTTACTCATCGTCACCAACCAGAAATTGCTCAGCACTTAGGTTGCGATGTGATTTTTACTCCGCACCTAGGCAACTTTAAACGCGGCATTCTTGCCACGATCACGATGAAGCTAGCATCAGGCGTTACAGAGCAACAAGTCGCTCAAGCATTTGAACAAGCTTATCTAGGAAAGCCAGCCGTGCGTTTAAAAGGCGATGGCATTCCACGTATTCAGGATGTCGAAAATACCCCTTTCTGCGATATCGGCTGGAAGGTACAAGGCGAACACATCATTGTGATTTCAGCCATCGACAATCTACTCAAAGGTGCATCAAGTCAAGCGATGCAATGTCTCAATATTCATTATGGTTACCCAGAACTGACAGCGTTGCTGTAGTCGTTGAAAGAGGGAAATGCGATGACGCAAACCAATCAAGCTCCTTTAGTCATTAAGCTAGGCGGTGCAGCTCTATCTTGCACTCAAACCTTAAGCCAACTTTTTGGTGCCATTGCGGCTTACCAAAAATCGGCACAGCGACAAATCGCCATCGTTCATGGCGGTGGCTACCTAGTTGATGAGTTGATGGCAAAGCTTCAGCTTGAAACCGTAAAGAAAAACGGTTTACGCGTAACGCCTTACGATCAAATTCCGGTGATTGCAGGCGCGCTTGCAGGTACCGCAAACAAGCTGCTTCAAGGTCAAGCGATTGCGGACGGTCTTAACGCTGTGGGTCTTAGCCTTGCGGATGGTGGTTTGTGTCTTGTTGAAGAACTTGACCCAGAACTCGGCGCGGTAGGTAAAGCATCACCGGGTGATTCAACGCTATTACAAGCGGTACTAAACACAGGCGCACTGCCGATCATCAGTTCAATTGGCTTAACCACAGATGGCCAGATGATGAATGTGAATGCTGACCAAGCCGCAGTCGCGGTGGCAGGTGCTCTCGATGCTGAATTAGTCCTGTTGTCAGATGTGAGTGGCGTACTCGATGGCAAAGGGCATTTGATCAAAACGCTATCTGAGCAAGAAGCCGATGCATTGATCAAAGGGCAAGTGATCACAGACGGCATGATCGTCAAAGTTAAAGCTGCTTTGGAGGCGGCCAATGATCTTGGTCGCCCTATCGAAGTCGCGACCTGGCGTTACCCAGAAAAATTAGTACAGCTATTCGCTGGTGAAAGTATTGGAACGCAATTTTTGCCTCAATAAGCATCAGCAAAAGAATTCAATATTAGGAAGTAGTAGTTGGCACTGACCGCCGAGCGCAGCGCCAGTTAAGTTTGGAGAAGAAAGATGAGCAAAGTGAACGTAAATAAAGTGGTAGTCGCATACTCAGGCGGTCTAGATACCTCAGTAATTATCCCGTGGCTAAAAGAGAACTACGATTGTGAAGTCGTTGCTTTCGTTGCCGATGTTGGTCAAGGCGCAGAAGAGCTAGAAGGTATTGAAGCGAAAGCAAAAGCTTCAGGTGCTTCTGAGTGTTACATCGCTGACTTGAAAGAAGAAATGGTCGCAGACTACATTTACCCAACGCTAAAAACCGGCGCGTACTATGAAGGTAAGTACCTGCTGGGTACATCAATGGCGCGTCCAATTATTGCTAAAGCACAGGTTGAAGTCGCACGTAAAGTGGGCGCGGACGCATTGTGTCACGGCTGTACAGGTAAAGGTAATGA
Organism: Vibrio sp. RM-41-2B; assembly: GCF_024744415.1. NCBI lineage: Bacteria > Pseudomonadati > Pseudomonadota > Gammaproteobacteria > Vibrionales > Vibrionaceae > Vibrio > Vibrio sp. RM-41-2B. The sequence goes on from NZ_JAMQWD010000028.1 coordinate 15,990, forward strand.
CCAAGTTCGTTTCGAAGGCGCATTCGCAGCACTAGCACCAGATCTACAAGTGATTGCCCCTTGGCGTGAATGGGACCTAGTGAGCCGTGAAGAATGTTTGGATTACCTAGCTGAGCGTAACATTCCTTGTTCAGCGTCTCTTACTAAGATCTACTCACGTGATGCAAACGCATGGCACATTTCTACTGAAGGTGGCGTCCTAGAAGATACGTGGAACGCACCAAACGAAGATTGCTGGGTATGGACTGTAGACCCAGAGCAAGCACCAAACGAAGCGGAATACGTCACGCTGAAAGTAGAAAAAGGTGAAGTGGTCGAAGTTGATGGCGAAGCGATGACACCATACAACGCGTTGGTGTATCTAAACGAAAAAGGTGCGAAGCACGGTGTTGGTCGTATCGATATCGTTGAAAACCGTCTTGTAGGAATGAAATCTCGTGGCTGCTACGAAACACCGGGAGGCACCATCATGATGGAAGCGCTGCGTGCTGTAGAGCAGCTTGTGCTAGACAAGTCATCATTCGAATTCCGTGAGGAGCTAGGTCTAAAAGCGTCTCACCTTGTGTACGATGGCCGTTGGTTTACGCCACTATGTAAGTCGATCCTTGCCGCTTCAGAAGAGCTAGCGCAAGACGTGAATGGCGAAGTGGTTGTTAAGCTCTACAAAGGCCAAGCCACGGTAACGCAAAAACGTTCTGACAACAGCTTGTACTCAGAAGAGTTCGCGACTTTTGGTGAAGATGAGGTTTACGACCAAAGCCATGCGGGTGGTTTCATCCGTCTTTACTCGCTATCAAGCCGTATCCGTGCGTTGAACAGCCAGAAGAAATAATCTCTCCACATCTCGGATTGAGTAAAGACCTGCTATTGGATAGCAGGTCTTTTTTGTTGGCTTACGTCTATGAGTACAAAGATGCAAATGCATCCTGTTTGAATATATATGTAAAAATATTGAATTTATACTTTATTTTTTGTCGAAATTGCCGTAACGTTGACCCATAAGAAAAAGTGAGCAAATGACCATCAAATTGGTTACTACTCATTCGAGAACGTTAGAGTAAGCAATAGTCATCAGGAGAAACGCAATGGCATTATGGGGCGGAAGATTTACCCAAGCGGCAGACACTAGATTTAAAGAGTTTAACGATTCGTTGCGTTTTGACTACCGATTGGCTGAGCAAGACATCGTAGGTTCAATCGCATGGTCTAAAGCTCTGCTTTCTGTAGATGTTCTATCGGCAGAAGAACAGCAAAAGCTGGAACTTGCTTTAAACGAGCTGAAGTTAGAAGTGATGGAAGATCCTCATCAAATTCTTCGCTCAGATGCAGAAGATATCCACTCGTGGGTTGAACAGCAGCTGATTAGTAAAGTGGGAGATTTAGGTAAAAAACTCCACACTGGGCGTTCTCGTAATGACCAAGTAGCGACAGACCTAAAACTTTGGTGTCGTCAGCAAGGCCAGCAACTGTTGATTGCTTTAGATCGTCTGCAATCGCAAATGGTTCATGTTGCTAAGCAGCACCAAGGCACTGTATTGCCTGGCTATACTCATCTTCAGCGCGCTCAACCTGTCACCTTTGCTCACTGGTGTTTGGCTTATGTTGAAATGTTCGAGCGTGACTACTCTCGTCTGAATGATGCCTTACAGCGCCTCGACACTTGTCCACTTGGCTCGGGTGCTTTAGCTGGCACGGCTTATCCGATTGATCGTGAACAGTTAGCTCATAACCTTGGTTTCCACCGCGCTACGCGTAATTCACTCGATTCGGTTTCGGATCGTGATCATGTGATGGAACTGATGTCGGTGGCCTCGATTTCTATGTTGCACCTTTCTCGTCTTGCAGAAGATATGATCTTCTACAACTCAGGGGAGTCTAACTTTATTGAGTTAGCGGATACGGTGACGTCTGGTTCGTCATTGATGCCACAGAAGAAAAACCCAGATGCACTTGAGTTGATCCGTGGTAAGACAGGGCGTGTCTATGGCGCATTATCGAGCATGATGATGACAGTGAAAGCCTTACCATTGGCGTACAACAAAGACATGCAAGAAGATAAAGAAGGGTTGTTTGATGCGTTAGACACATGGAATGATTGCATGGAAATGGCAGCGCTGTGTTTTGATGGCATTAAAGTAAATGGTGAGCGTACGCTTGAAGCTGCGAAGCAAGGGTATGCGAACGCGACTGAGTTAGCTGATTACTTAGTGGCGAAAGGCATCCCATTCCGTGAGGCGCACCATATTGTGGGCGTAGCGGTGGTAGGGGCAATTGACAAAGGCTGTGCGCTGGAAGAATTGTCTCTGCAAGAGCTAAAAGCCTTCTCTGAGGTGATTGAAGATGATGTGTATGACATTCTGACAATAGAGTCTTGTTTGGAAAAACGTTGTGCGCTGGGTGGCGTTTCGCCTCACCAAGTCGCTTATGCGGTAGAGCAAGCGGATAAACGTCTGAGCCAGCGTGACAGCTCGGCAGTGAAAGTGCGTCCTGCACGTTTGACGGACATTGAAACACTAGAGGGCATGGTGGCTTATTGGGCGAACCTCGGTGAGAATCTACCCCGCTCTCGTAATGAGCTCGTGAGAGATATTGGCTCCTTCGCGGTGGCTGAGCATCATGGTGAAGTGACAGGTTGCGCTTCTCTATATGTGTATGACTCAGGGTTGGCTGAAATACGCTCTCTTGGTATCGAAGCGGGCTGGCAAGGCCAAGGGCAGGGCAGTGCAATCGTAAATCACTTGGTTGAGAAAGCACGTCAAATGGCGATCAAGAAGGTCTTTGTCCTCACTCGAACGCCAGAGTTCTTTATGAAGCAGAGCTTCTTACCAACATCGAAGTCGCTGTTGCCAGAAAAAGTCTTGAAAGATTGCGATCAGTGTCCACGTCAGCACGCATGTGATGAAGTGGCGCTAGAGATCAATTTAATGGAGCAAGTGATCCAAAAATCGCATGTGGCATGAGCTGAAATTTCGGAGTGATTTTATTAGCATTCAATGACATAGTTATTTTCTGATTCACTTACATCAGTATTTGCTAAAAAAATCGAAAAAATTTGGAACCTTTGAGAGGAAGCTCGGTCTATTAAAGTACCACTGCTTTTTCTTAGAAGAATCTAAGAGAGCCCCAGAACTGATATTGGTTTTGGGGCTTTTTTCTATCTGCCACTTTACTCTTTTTTATCCGTCTCTTTTCGTCCTCGCCGACGTTGCCACGGCAAGATGACAAAACGCATCCATAAGTGCAAAAACAATAAAATATTGAAAGCGAAACCAGCAAAGATCAAAGCGATCGACTCGATGCTTTGTGGATCATCTTTGAACGCAAACCACCACACAATCCAGCACAGTACCGAAAGCACCGTTAACTGATCCAAGCATCGTTGGCAACGCCCAAGCTTTTTCCAAAACCAATGTTCCTCGCAACGGCGACAAGTCATAGTGTTTTCCAAGGCATCAGTGTTGCTTCAGATTATATACCCAACACGAAGAGAGAAAGCGTTTTTTGTAGCAGCTTAGAGCGCAGGAACACAACCAAAAATGGAAAGTTAGCTTCGTAGAGCTTATGTGGCACGTGATTGATGTATGGTGCGCTGTCAGTCTTTAATAGGAAAAATAATCATGTCGACAGAATTGAAATTTGCGCTGAGTATCGCTGGTGGCTTTTTTACGATCGGTATAGTCGCGATCATCATGGTAAGTCGTTACGCAATGATGGCTGTGTAGTACTTATGTAATCGCCTCAAAGTAGTCAACAGAAAGCCTCGTTAATCACGAGGCTTTCTGTTTTGTTTGGTATGTAAAGACTGGCTCGATTGAGCATGAAATCGTTAGCAACCAGGCCCACAGTCAAGGCAATGTTTCACCATTTCTGGCCCTAAGTGTAGTTTTGCATTCAAATCACGTAGAGCGGTGCGGACACCCTCTTCGATCACTGGATGGTAGAAGGGCATATCTAGCATCTCAGAAACCGTCATTCTATTTTGGTGTGCCCAAGCCAAAAGATGCGCGAGGTGTTCTGCGTTCGGCCCCATCATCTCTGCACCTAAAAAGCGTCCAGTACCTTGCTCGCCATAGACATGTAACATCCCTTTGTTTCGTAGCATGACGCGTGAACGCCCTTGATTCTCAAACGAGACTTCGCCAGTAACAAAACAACCACAGCTTCCTAAGCGAGTTTCCAGTTGTTTGAAAGTTTCACCGACCATAGCTATTTGCGGATCGGAGAATACAGCTGAAATTGGCGAACGACGCAGACCTGCACGAATATCCGGGAAACGACCAGCATTATCACCAGCAATGCGACCTTGGTCAGCGGCCTCGTGCAGCAATGGAACTTGGTTACTTGCATCACCCGCAATAAAAATACTCTCAACGGAGGTTTGCAATGTGTAGTGATCTGCGGTTGGTACACCGCGTTCATCGAGGGCAATATTGGTGTTCTCGATCGCCAGCTTATCTACGTTTGGACGTCGTCCAGTGGATGCTAAAACGTAATCAACAATAAAGGTTTCTAATTCACCGTCGTGGTTAATGAATTGGATCTCAACTTTGTCAGCGCCTGCTGCATTCGATGATGGTATGCGCTTCATGCTTTCTACTTTTACATCGGCATCAAGATAGAACTCTTCTTTAAAAGTTTTATCTGCGTAAGCCATCACCTCTGGATCTGTCAGTGGACCAACTTGACCACCAAGACCAAAGAGCTTCACTTTCACCCCTAGGCGGTGCAATGCTTGACCGAGTTCAAGTCCGATCACTCCGGGGCCAAATACCGCAACGGACTCAGGCAAATCATCCCAATCAAAGACATCATCATTAATTACGAGACGGTCACCCAACTCATTCCAAGCTGCTGGATAGGCAGGACGAGAGCCCGTCGCGATCACAATCCGTTTTGCGGTGACTTGAGTATGGTCATCTATGATAAGTGTATGATCATCGGCAAACTTCGCGTAACCTGATAACTTGTCTTCTGCGGGAATATCATCGACGCTTTCAAGCACAAAGCCAACAAAACGATCACGTTCGCGTTTTACACGATCCATGACTTCTTGTCCGTTAATGCGTATTTCACCTTGCGGATGGATCCCAAATCCAGGCGCTTTTTCGATTTGGTGGACACTTTCTGCGGCCGCAATCAACAGCTTAGAGGGCATGCAACCGACGCGAGCACAGGTTGTTCCGTAAGGGCCGCCTTCAATCATTACTACGCTATTAGTATGAGCTTTTGCTGCTCGATAAGCGCCAAGACCAGCAGTACCACCACCAATAATCGCTACGTCGACATTAACTTGTTTCATCGTGAACTCTCGCTTTTTGTTTTTAAGCCAAGCTAGCTACATTGAGCTTGGAGAGTGAATTGGGTCGTTGAATCTGTATAAGGAGTCACCTTATCGGTAGACGACTACTTATCTAGACTAGTAGAAGAAGTGAGTTAGGGTTGGCCTCCGAGCCAAAGGCACCGGAGACCGAGGGTGTAGGCTATGGACAGCTTAGCCTAGATACGCTTCTAGCTCTTCGCTACCGCCGATGTGCTTGCCACCGATAAAGACTTGTGGAACAGTTGTGCGACCAGATATAGCTCGTAGACTAACTGTCGTTGCGTCTTTACCCAGAATCACTTCTTCATATTGAAGACCGTGGTCAATCAGGTTTTGTTTCGCTTTCATACAGAAAGGGCAGCCTGGCTTAGTGAATACCGTGATGGACTCTTGCGTTTTGTAGTCTGGCGCAATGTAGTTCAGCATGGTGTCTGCGTCTGACACTTTGAATGGGTCGCCAGGTTCGTTTGGCTCAATGAACATTTTTTCCACTACGCCATCTTTTACTAGCATGCTGTAACGCCATGAACGTTTGCCAAAGCCGATGTCGTTTTTATCCACTAACATGCCCATGCCATCGGTGAACTCACCATTACCGTCAGGAATGAAGGTGATGTTTTCTGCTTCTTGGTCTTGTTTCCATGCATTCATCACGAACGTATCATTGACTGAGACACAAATAATCTCATCCACTCCGTGCTCTTTAAATACAGGGAACAATTCGTTGTAACGAGGTAGATGGCTTGATGAACAGGTTGGAGTAAATGCACCCGGTAAGCTAAATACGATAACGGTCTTACCTTTAAATAGCTCATCAGTCGTTACATTCATCCAAGAGTCACCTTGACGAACTGGAAAAGTAACTTGAGGGACTTGTTGACCTTCTTTAGATACAAACATAATGATTTCCTTTAACTATTTTAAATTATGCGTATAGAGCTTAGCGTTTTTCTTTGCTCTGTTTCGTTCTGTTGAGCCCATTATTGTAAAAATCCTTTGATAGCTCTAATCGTTTGGTGTTATGGTTTTGATAGGTATTAGCTATTGTTAAAAGAAGCGAATTGTGAGTTATGAATATTCGAGATTTTGAGTACTTAGTTGCACTTGCGGAACATAAGCACTTTCGCAAAGCGGCAGAAGCATGTTTTGTTAGCCAACCAACATTGAGTGGACAAATTCGTAAGCTAGAGGATGAACTCGGTACCACGCTTTTAGAGCGAAGCAGCCGTCGCGTTTTGTTTACCGATTCAGGGTTGCAGTTGGTGGAGCAAGCTAAGCGTATCTTAAGTGAAGTGAAAACTTTTAAAGATATGGCGAGTGGTCAGAGCGGAGCAATGACTGGGCCTATGCATATCGGTTTCATCCCGACGGTAGGTCCGTATCTACTACCCAAAATTCTGCCGCAGATAAAAGAAGCATTTCCTGAACTGGAGCTGTTCCTGCACGAAGCTCAAACACATCAGTTGGTGCGTCAATTAGAAGAAGGTAAATTGGACTGCTTGGTCTTGGCTTCGGTTGATGAAACGGCACCTTTTAAAGAAATCGAAGTGTATAACGAGCCGTTAAGCGTTGCGGTGCCATGTGATCATGAGTGGGCCTCTCTCGACCATGTTGATATGTTGGAGCTGAATGGTAAAACCGTTTTAGCGCTAGGAGACGGCCACTGTCTGCGTGATCAAGCGTTAGGTTTCTGTTTTGCTGCCGGAGCGAAAGACGATGAACGCTTTAAGGCAACCAGTTTGGAGACACTGCGGAATATGGTCGCTGCTGGTGCTGGGATTACGTTATTGCCTCAGCTTTCTATCCCTAATGAGAAGCAAAAAGATGGCGTGTGCTATGTACCAGCCGTTAACCCTACGCCTTCGCGCAATATAGTCCTTGTATATCGCCCGGGCTCACCACTGCGTGCAAGGTTTGAAGCTTTGGCGGCGAAGATTAAAGAAGTATTGGCTTCTTATCCTTCATTGAACGCCGCGGCGTAAAAGCCGACATAAAAAAAGGGAGAGCGAATGCTCTCCCTTTTGCTTTAGTGATTTAGAACAGCTCTTCTGCGCCAGAGCCGGAAGAATAAATACTGTCTTCCAAACGGTCGCCAGCGTATTCGGTAGGCTCAGTGCCTTTTTCAAAGTATTCGAACATCGATGTGCTGTCTACTTTGTGCGTTAGCATGCCAGTGTTGCGATCAATACGAACACGAATGATGTTATCTGGAATATTTTTACCTTGCTCAGGTGTTTCTTCTAGTGCAACGCGCATAAAGTCAATCCAAGCGGGTTCTGCGGTTTTCGCACCCGATTCAGCACCAGAAATTTGGCCTTTGCCTAGGTTGCTATTAACCGTTGTGCGACCAAGGGCGCGTGAGTGATCATCAAAACCAACCCAAGCAATGGCAACAACACCAGGACCATAGCCGTTGTACCAAGCATCTTTGGAGTCATTCGTTGTACCCGTTTTACCACCGATATCACGACGCCCCAGTTTTTGTGCACGCCAGCCAGTACCGTTCCACCCCGTACCTTCACGCCAGTTACCACCACCCCAAATGTTGCTGTACATCATCTCACGCATCAAGAATGCATTTTGCTCAGAGATAACTTGTGGAGCATATTGAGGTTCATCATTTTCCAGTGCGTTGTCTGTTGCCAAACCATCAATCGCGACGTCTTGTTCGCCAAACTCATCGGCATAGCGATTGTCTGGCTGAGCGCTCATTTGTGGGCAATCCTTATGACAAACGCTCTTTGGATTCGCTTTAAACAGCACTTCACCGAATGCATCTTCCACGCGTTCTACGTAGAACGGTTCGACGTAATAACCTCCGTTCGCAAATACAGAGTAGCCTTGTGCCACTTTCATTGGTGTTAAGCTACCAGCACCGAGCGCGATGGTCTCTGAACGTGGTACTTGGTTAATATCAAAACCAAAACGAGTAAGGTACTGACGAGTTTCATCAAGGCCTACTTCACGCAGCGTACGCACTGCCATCACGTTCTTTGACTGAGCTAAGCCGAGGCGAAGGCGAGTTGGACCGCCATAGGTTGGTGGTGAGTTTTTAGGTCGCCAAGCCGAACCAGAACCTGCGTCCCATTTGTTAATCGGCGCATCGTTGATCAGAGTGGCTAGGGTAAGTCCCTTGTCAATTGCTGCTGAGTAGATAAATGGTTTGATACTTGAGCCAACCTGACGCACTGACATAGTGGCACGGTTAAACTTACTATGAACAAAGTTAAAGCCACCCACTAACGACAATATCGCACCATTTTCCGGGTTCATCGCGACAAACGCGGTGTTCGCTGTTGGCACTTGGCTCAGTTTCCAGCTTTGTGTCGTGTTGTCATCTTCATTGGCTTCGCTCACTTCGCGAACCCAAATTTGTTGACCCGTCGCTAGCACATCATGCGCTGATTTTGGTGTTGAGCCTTGGCGGTTTTCGGTGATGTATTTACGTGCCCAATGCATTCCAGTCCAAGGAATGGTCTGCTCTTCATGGTTTTTAACCCAAACTTGTGCAGTCTTATCATCGACTTTTGTCACGACGGCAGGATAAAGGTCACCATAAGTTGGTTGCTTCTTAAGATGCTTTTCTATTTGCTCGCTGTTCCAAGCGGTTTCACCTTCTTTCCAAAGCACTTTTTCCGCACCGCGGTAGCCGTGACGTTCATCGTATGACAGCAGATTATTTACCACGGATGTATTCGCGGCATCTTGCAGTTTAGAGTCCACCGTCATGTAGATATTCAAGCCAGAGGTATAGGCTTCTTCTTCACCGTACTCTTTCACGGCCCATGCACGAGCTAGTTCCGCCACATAAGGAGCTGAAAGTTCAATTTCAGCACTGTGGTAACGTGCCACGATAGGTTCGTTGCGTGCTTCGTCATACTGTTCTTGCGTGATGTATTTTTCATCAAGCATTCGCATTAACACGACGTTACGGCGTTTTGTCGCACGCTCAAGAGAGTAAATTGGGTTCATCGTTGATGGCGCTTTTGGCATCCCTGCGAGTGTCGCAAGTTCGCTTAACGTCAATTCATCAAGGCTCTTACCAAAGTAAACTTGAGCGGCCGCACCAAAACCATATGAGCGGTAACCAAGGAAGATTTTATTGACATAAAGTTCCATGATTTCTTGCTTACTCAGAAGCTGCTCAATGTGGATAGCAATGAAAATCTCTTTAATCTTACGCATGATCTTCTTCTCATTAGATAAGAAGAAGTTACGCGCTAGCTGTTGCGTAATGGTACTTGCGCCCTGCTTAGCGGAACCTGAAATCGCAACTACAACGGCTGCACGAGTGATGCCGATAGGATCGATACCTGGGTGTTCGTAAAAACGGCTATCTTCGGTTGCGATTAGCGCATGAATTAAGTCTTGAGGAATTTCATCATAAGTAACAGGAATACGACGCTTTTCACCGAACTGTGCGATCAGCTTCCCGTCTTGACTAAACACCTGCATAGGTGTTTGTAATTCAACGTCTTTTAGAGTTGCAACATCTGGCAATTCAGGCTTCACGTACTGATAGAAGCCAAATATTGTGGTGACTCCAAGAATTATGCAAATCAATGTTAAAAATAATAAACGCTTTATGAACTTCACCGGAGAATCCCTGATTGGTTGAGGCTGTGTAACGGCAAACCCTTGTACTCTTAGGTCAAAAATTTAGCACATAGAGATATTAACTCTTATTTGGGTGCTAATAACAACCTTTGCACGAAGAAATTTCGGAGCGAGAGTAAGAGATGGATAAGCTAATCGTTACCGGCATCGATATAGGCCATAACAGCCTCAAAGCCGTAGTACTTAAACCCACAGGCAACAATTACGCTCTGTTGGGTTACAAAGAAATATTACTAAAGGAAGGTATTGTCGCTGAAAATAACACTATAAATCATCAAGAAATTGTAAAGACCCTAAAGCTGATTAAAAAAGAACTGCCTTTTGGTGCTAAAAAGGTCGCAATTTCAGTGCCTGATAATTCGGTGATCAGTAAAAAACTGCAAATAGAACAAAACCTTGAAGATAGCGAAGTTGAGTTTGCTGTGATTCAGGCATTTTCTCATCAATCGCCATTCCCTGTCGAAGAGCTGAGTTTAGACTTCGTCCGTCTTCGTGCCGAAGATGGGTTGCGTGGGACTGATAACTATCAAGTGTTTGCGACAAGAAAAGATGTGGTCGATAGTCGCGTGGATGCATTACAAAAATCCGGACTAAAACCCGTTTTAGTGGACGTGCATTCACAAAGTCTTGGTCATATCTGGAAGCTCACCGCCGATCGCTTTCCTGACAAAAATAAGTACTGCTTACTCGATATTGGCACCTCATCGAGCTCCTTTACCATGTTTACCGAACAAGGTGAGCTGTTTCACAAAGAGTTTGCTTGCGGCACTCGAGGAGCAAACAGCCCTGTTCAAGATGATTTGATGTCCGATGATGCTCAGGAGAAAACAGAGCTGTTTAATCGCCAAATCGTGGAACGGGTGAAACGTCAGATGCAGCTCTACACTTCAATTAATGGCTCGCAAAATATCAAAGGTATCTGGTTATCAGGGGAAGGAGCTTCGACACCAATGCTCGCGGAAGAGTTATCTCAGCAACTGTCACTAGAGTGTGAATTGCTAAACCCGCTAGGGCTATTTGAGATGAAGGTGTCCAAACGTAAACGTCGTGCCGCGGATTGGCAGCATTTCTCTACAGCCGCAGGACTCGCGATTTGTGGCATTCATTGGCTAGGAGGTGCGCGTGCTTTATCGCATTAATTTACTTCCTTGGAGAGAGAACCAAAGAGAAGAGCACCGACGTCGTTTCATTAGCTTGGTCGCGTTAGGCATGTTGGTTGCCATTGGTATTCAATGGGGTATTGGAAAGTTTTTTGAGTACCAACAAGATCAGCAGCAGGAGCGGCTTGATTACCTTACTCACTACATTGCTGAGCTCGACCAGCGTATTGAAGCAATGAAAATCGCCGAGCAAGAGCACAGCAAAATCCTCGAACGTTTAAAAGTGGTTGAAGGGTTACAAAACGGTAGAAACAAAACGACCGAGTTTATGAACTTGATGCCAGCCGTCATTCCTGAAGGTGTATATGTCGACAAGATCAAAATGAATGATCTGGAAATTGAGATCTCAGGGATCTCTGATAGCACACCAAAACTTGCCACGATGCTGGACAACATGGAGCGTTCGGCCAAGTTGAATGATGTAGAAATGCACTCCATCGTTCACGGAAAAGCGCGTTTTGGAAAAGAGTTCCAAACGTTCAAAGTGTCTTTCATGTTCAAAGTGCCGGAGAAGAAAGCGGAGGCCCAGCATGGTTGATTGGCAGGATCTCGAAATAGATGAAATGGCAGAGTGGCCATTGTTGCCTCAGCTTGTGGTTATCGCGCTGCTGATTTTCCTCATTCAAGGTTTTGGCTATTGGTTTTACCTTAAGCCAAAAGAAGAGCAATTGAATAACTTGGTCCAGCAGGAGCAGACGCTCAAGGTAGCACTGAAGATCAAAGCGAACAAAGTAGCTGCATTGCCTCAGCTTCAATCTCAATTGGATGAACTCACCACGCGTTACGAGTTATTGCTACAACAACTGCCCGCGCAAAAAGAGTTGGCTACGATGCTCGCTTCGGTGAATGAACTCGGTATCGACAATAAGTTGACCTTTACCCGTATCGACTGGGGTGAAAAGCAATCAGAGCATTTCCTCTATCGTCTTCCTTTAAACATTGAGTTAACGGGAGATTTTCATGACATCGGACATTTTTCTCAGGCGATAGCAACGCTACCTCGAATCATCACGTTTAAAGATGTGACTTGGCAGCGTGTCAGCCAAGAAAGTGAAACTCTGCACTTTAGGGTACGAGCCAATACCTATCAGTTTAAGCCAGAGGAGACGAACAATGACAAGTAAGCATTTGTTACTGGTACTGATGGGGTCTCTGCTACTTGGATGTCAGGCGAATGATGAGTCATTAACGGATTTTATTCGAGGGGTGGAGAGTAAGGCGCGTCGAGATGTCGAGAAACTTAAGCCTGCAGATAAGTATGTTGCCGTCACGTACGCACCTGAAGTACAGCGTGCGCCCTTTGAGTTACCAAAAGAAGCCACGATCGCCACTCAGCCCGTTGCAAGAAAAGATTGCTGGCAACCGCCTTCAAGAGGGCGCACTGGCAAATTAGAAAAATTCCCATTAAGCCAATTGCGTTTGAAAGGAGTTATGGGCATGGGTAATACGGTTTCTGGTCTCGTTCAGGCACCCAACGGCACCGTTTATAAAGTGAAGCCGGGGCAATACCTCGGACGCAACAATGGCAAAGTGACCCATGTCAGCCATTCCTATTTGTTAATTAATGAAACGTTGCCCGACGGCTTAGGGTGTTGGCAGAAGCGTAAAGTTAAGTTGGCTTTGAGATAGCCCCATTTATTTTTGATATTGAGTAATGAAAATGAGACAAGGATTAACACGTACACCAAGGATACTAACTGGGCTCTTCTCCTTATGGTTGTTTGTATTTTTAGCCCCTTTAGTGGCAGCAGAAGAAGTATCGTCTAATGCCTTAAAGAGTATCGATTTTCGCACTAATAAAGATAAAGACGCCGTTATTGTCGTTGAACTGGCGTCACCTGCCGCGATTGTTGATGTCAAACGCGTACAGGAAGGGTTAAGTATCGATTTGCTTAATACTTCGGTAAAAGACGAGCAACTGTATCTCCTAGACGTAAAAGATTTCTCGACTGTGGTTGAAAGTGTAGAGGTGTTTCGCGATACCTCAACTACGCGCTTGGTTGCGCACATTAATGAAGAATATACGCATGATTACCGTTTAACGGGGCGATTCTTGGAAATCAAAGTGGCTAAGATCAAACCCAATGAGAAAGCCCCGGATAAAAGCATTCTAGAAAAAGAAGGCAAGCTCATTTCAATTAACTTCCAAGATATTCCTGTACGTAACGTGTTACAGCTGATTGCTGACTACAACCAGTTCAACTTGGTTGTCTCAGACTCCGTAGAAGGTAACCTCACACTTCGTCTTGATGGTGTTCCGTGGCAGCAAGTGTTGGATATTATTTTGCAAGTTAAGGGGTTAGATAAGCGTGTTGATGGCAACGTGATTCTGGTTGCTCCAACAGATGAGCTTGATCTGCGCGAAAAACAGCAACTCGAAAAGCAGCAGCTAGAACAAACGATGGGAGAGCTCTCGTCTGAAATTATCAAGGTAAACTTCGCCAAAGCATCAGATATTGCAGAAATGATCAACGGAGAGGGGAACATCAGTATGTTGTCTGAGCGAGGCAGTATGACCATTGATGAGCGGACTAACTCGTTATTGATTCGTGAGCTACCTGAAAACATTGAAGTGATTCGAGAAATTATTGAATCTTTGGATATCCCGGTGAAGCAGGTTCAAATTGAAGCGCGTATTGTGACCATTAATGAAGGCAACATGGACGAGTTGGGAATTCGCTGGGGCTTTACCTCTATTAATGGCAATAACACGGTTGGTGGCTCTATCGAAAACAACCTTGCCACGATCGGTTTATATAACGGTGGTGGTGAAGGAGAAGACGGTGGTGACGGTGATGGAGTAGGTATCGATGACTTCCTAAACGTAAACTTAGCTGCAACCAGTCCAAACGCGACCAGCATTGCTTTTCAGGTTGCAAAATTAGGCTCAGACACCTTGTTAGACCTCGAGCTTTCTGCGCTGCAACAAGAGTCCAAAGCTGAGATTATCTCAAGCCCACGTTTGATCACTACTAATAAGAAGCCTGCCTATATTGAGCAAGGTACCGAGATACCTTATCTAGAGTCCTCATCAAGTGGTGCTACGACGGTAACGTTCAAAAAAGCAGTATTGAGTTTGAAGGTGACGCCACAAATTACACCGGATAACCGTCTTGTGTTGGACTTAAGCGTTACGCAAGATAGACCTGGACAAGTCGTGAAAACAGGTACTGGTGAAGCCGTTGCGATTGATACTCAGCGTATCGGGACGCAAGTGTTAGTAAATAACGGTGAAACCGTCGTTCTTGGTGGTATTTTCCAGCACAGCATTACTAACTCGGTGGACAAAGTGCCTTTGTTAGGCGATCTGCCACTATTAGGTGCGCTTTTCCGTCGAAGTTATGAAAATGTTGGCAAAAGTGAGCTGTTAATTTTCGTCACCCCTAAGGTGGTGATTCAGTAGTTCTACCTCGTGAAAAACTGATTAAATCAAAAATAAAGTTGCAATAGTGGCACCATGCTTGGATAATTTCGGGTCTTATCACGAATTATCTGTGAGGAACTGGTGCCACAAGCCTTGTAGAACAGCGATTTAGCTGTGTTTTCTTGTGGCGATCTTATTGAATCAATGTTGTAAATTACTGCTAAACATGGCTGAGAAACGTAATATTTTCCTTGTTGGCCCAATGGGCGCCGGCAAAAGTACAATTGGTAGACATCTAGCACAGCAACTGCATATGGAGTTTGTTGACTCCGATACAGTGATCGAAGAACGCACTGGTGCAGACATCTCTTGGGTTTTTGATGTAGAAGGTGAAGAAGGCTTCCGCAAGCGTGAAGAAGCGGTACTTGAAGACCTAACACAAGAGCAAGGCATCGTGCTTGCGACTGGCGGTGGCTCTGTTAAGAGCAAAGAAAACCGTAATCGTCTTTCGGCACGTGGTGTTGTTGTTTACTTAGAAACGACGATTGAAAAGCAACTTGCGCGCACAAACCGTGACAAGAAGCGTCCTCTACTTCAAACGGACAACCCTCGCGAAGTATTGGAGCAATTAGCTGAAGAACGTAATCCTCTGTATGAAGAAGTAGCGGATTACACTGTTCGCACTGACGATCAGAGTGCAAAAGTGGTAGCCAACCAGATCGTAAAAATGCTAGAAGAGAGATAAGTTTTTATCTTTTTTTTAATTGGAGCAAACCGATGGAACGGATTACGGTCAACCTAGCTGAGCGTAGCTACCCAATCTCTATTGGCGCCGGGTTATTTGAGGACCCGGCGTACCTCTCTCAAGTTCTCTCAAACAAAAATGCAAAACAAAAAGTTGTTGTGATCAGTAATGTCACAGTGGCGCCTTTGTATGCTGACAAAATTTTAAAGCAACTCGAGCAGCTCGGTTGTAGTGCATCCTTGTTAGAATTGCCTGACGGCGAACAGTACAAAAACTTGGATGTGTTTAACCAAGTGATGAACTTCCTCCTCGAGGGGAATTACGCTCGTGATGTTGTGATCATCGCGTTAGGTGGTGGCGTTATTGGCGACCTTGTGGGTTTTGCTTCTGCCTGTTACCAGCGTGGGGTCGACTTTATTCAAATACCAACGACATTACTATCTCAAGTGGATTCTTCGGTGGGTGGAAAAACCGCGGTTAACCATCCGTTGGGTAAGAACATGATAGGTGCGTTTTACCAACCTAAAGCCGTGATCATCGATACCAACTGTTTATCGACGTTGCCTGAGCGTGAATTCGCAGCAGGTATCGCAGAAGTCATTAAGTACGGCATCATTTACGATGCAGACTTTTTTGTATGGTTGGAAGAAAACCTTGAACGCTTGTACGCGTTGGATGAAGAAGCGCTAACTTATGCCATTGCACGTTGCTGTGAAATAAAAGCGGAAGTGGTGGCTCAGGATGAGAAAGAATCGGGCATCCGCGCTCTGCTCAACTTAGGTCACACCTTTGGTCATGCGATTGAAGCTGAGCTTGGCTACGGCAATTGGCTGCATGGTGAAGCGGTTTCTGCTGGCACGGTTATGGCGGCCAAAACTTCGCATCTGCGCGGTCTTATCTCAGCAGAGCAATTTGAGCGTATTGTTGCGATTTTGCGTCGTGCCAAACTGCCTGTTCATACTCCAGAAAGTATGAGCTTCGATGACTTCCTCAAACATATGATGCGAGATAAAAAAGTCCTCTCTGGTCAATTAAGATTAGTTCTACCTACAGGCATTGGTAGTGCCGAGGTCATTGCTGATACGACACAAGACGTACTCAAACAGGCGATAGACTTCGGTCGCGATATTTAACCTTGTAATGGCGCCTTTGGGCGTCATTCTTGTAGTGTATTAAGGTTATTAGATGAGTGTTGCTCACGTTCTGGAATTAGGTTCTCAAATCGAGTTGCTTGATAGGTTAGGATTGCTGACTAATTTTGGTTCCAATTTCATTGCGATTAATGGTCATGATGGTTATGGAAAATCTTGGTTAGCGCAGCGATACCTTGAAGTGGGTGCCAGTAACAAGAATCAATGTTTGTTACTTTGTCATTCTAATCAAGATGATGTGCAGCGCCGCATCCTTATTTTGAGTCAACTAGTTTCGGACGCATTGTTTAATCAGCAAGAGCCTTTACTTGATAGCCTCGAAAGACTATTGGGTGATGAGCCTTGTGATATCGCGATTGTGGTTGATGATGCGCATTTATTAAGTGAGACGCTCGTTTCTGAGCTTTGGATGCTGGTTTTAGAGGCGCATCATAAGCCGAATTGGACCATCAATGTCTTATTATTTACGCAGTCTGGGCGCTTAGAAGGATTGCTGTCACGTCTCAGTTACGGACAAGAGATAAAGCCTGTTGAGCTTGATATTGATATGTTGTCCGAAGTGGAAGCCCGTCGTTTCTTTGAATCACTTGTTGCGCGCTATGTTGATGATGAGGCGGAGAAGCGGGTTCGAGATGCATTTAAAAAAGTTGACCCAGTACCGGGTGACATCATGGCGTTAGGAGAGATGAAAGTGGAAAAAAGGATCATTATCCGCTCGATTGTCGGTTCACCGCTGAATATTGCGTTAGTGGTATTAGCATTACTGTTGCTTGCTGCTGGTGGCTATTGGTGGATGTATAATCAACCAAGCCCTGATGATAAAGCGCAGCAAATTGCTGGTAGTTTAGAGCAAACGGCTATTCCAACTTTTGAAGAGTCAGGAATCAGTGCTGCGCAGTCTTCACTACAATCTGTGACTGATGACACTAGCAGTGGCCTTGATGGCTCTGGCGAGATTGATGATTCTGATTCATTACCGCCAGCAGTAACGGAAGAAGTGGCGAGCGTTGGCAGTGATGACAATCAACAGAGAGTGGTGATTGAGTCGAATGTGGTCGATGCATTGCTTGAAGGTAAAGCTGATTCAGCAGACACAAAAGCGATTGATGATGTCGTGGGCGTTGAGAATCAAGACGCCACTGATGAAACCAGCTCACCCCTAATAAAAGTCGTAAAACCAAATCAAGGTATGACGCAAACTTCTGCTCAGCCAGAAGAAGACGGTGCGAAGCTGTCTGTGGTTAAGTTTTCATTTGCTCGCGAAGAATTAAAAGCACTATCACCAAGAGCCTATACACTGCAGCTTGCTGCTATGACGTCAATGGACGATGTACAAGCCTTCCTCGATGAGCATCAGCTGAATGATCAAGTACGAATTTATCCTACCGTTCGCAATGACACCGAGTGGTATATCATCACATACCAAGACTATCCGACAATTCAAATGGCTCGCGATGCCGTTGCAAGCTTGCCTGATTCGGTTAAGTCGGTGAGTCCTTGGGCAAAATCACTCCGTCAGGTTCATCGCGAAATTGATCGCGTGAAATAAACCTGAGCTTCGCTGAAAAATATGTTACATTCCGCAGCCTTAATTTTTGGTCGATAGATAGAGCAGTAGATGAAAAAGCAACGAGCCTTTCTTAAATGGGCAGGAGGAAAATACGGACTGGTTGAAGACATCCAACGTCATTTACCACCGGCTCGAAAGCTAGTTGAACCTTTTGTTGGTGCGGGCTCAGTGTTTCTGAATACCGACTATGACCATTACCTACTGGCAGATATCAATCCAGATTTGATCAATCTGTACAACCTACTAAAAGAGCGCCCGGAAGAGTACATCTCTGAAGCGAAGCGTTGGTTTGTTGCCGAGAATAACCGTAAAGAAGCCTACTTACACATTCGCGCTGAGTTTAATAAAACCGATGACGTGATGTACCGCTCTTTAGCGTTTTTGTACATGAACCGCTTTGGTTTTAATGGTTTATGCCGTTACAACAAAAAAGGCGGTTTTAACGTTCCGTTCGGTTCATATAAAAAGCCTTACTTCCCAGAGGCGGAATTGGAGTTTTTTGCCGAAAAAGCCAAGAAAGCCACGTTCGTTTGTGAAGGTTATCCAGAAACTTTTCGTCGAGCACGTAAGGGGAGTGTGGTGTATTGCGATCCTCCTTATGCACCGCTTTCAAACACGGCAAATTTCACCTCATACGCAGGTAATGGTTTCACGTTGGATGATCAGGCTGCATTAGCCGACATTGCTGAAAGAACGGCGACTGAGCGTGGTATTCCGGTTCTGATTTCTAACCACGACACTACGCTGACGCGTCGGTTGTATCACGGTGCGGATCTCAATGTAGTAAAAGTAAAGCGCACCATTAGCCGCAATGGCAGCGGTCGTAATAAAGTCGATGAGCTGCTTGCGCTTTTTCATGCCCCTGAGATGGATAAACCAAGCTCTTAGTTCTCACACTATTAAATCTAAATAGTGGATCTCCCCACTGGCTTCGGTAGAATTGCGCGCAGATTGTTTGCTCATTACTACTGAGGTCAGGTATGAAAGATTTTCTTATTGCTCCATCCATTTTATCGGCAGATTTTGCTCGTCTCGGTGAAGATGTTGAGAAAGTACTCGCAGCGGGTGCGGATGTGGTGCATTTCGACGTTATGGATAACCACTATGTACCAAACCTGACTTTTGGTGCACCTGTGTGTAAAGCACTACGCGATTACGGCATCACAGCACCAATCGATGTTCACCTAATGGTGAAACCGGTTGACCGCATTATTCCTGATTTCGCAAAAGCGGGTGCGTCGATGATTACATTCCATGTGGAAGCTTCTGATCATGTAGACCGTACACTGCAGTTAATTAAAGAGCACGGCTGTCAGGCTGGTGTGGTACTAAACCCAGCAACGCCACTTGCGAGCCTTGAGTTCATCATGGACAAAGTCGACATGATTCTACTGATGTCGGTTAATCCTGGCTTTGGTGGTCAATCATTCATTCCTCACACACTAGATAAGCTGCGTGCAGTTCGTAAGATGATCGATGAGTCTGGTCGCGATATCCGTTTAGAAATTGATGGCGGTGTGAAGGTTGACAACATTCGTGAAATCGCAGAAGCGGGCGCAGACATGTTTGTTGCAGGCTCGGCGATTTTCGGTCAGCCAGATTACAAACAAGTGATCGACCAAATGCGCACGGAACTGGCTGAAGTAAAATAAGTCCCGATATACGCGCGATAATGCCCTGATTTTAAAGGCTGTCACTTTATTGGCAGCCTTTGTTATTTCTAGCGTTGGATGAAATAAAATATCCCCTGCGTTGAGCAAATAATCACTTGCCTATTTTGCGCCCTTTCTGTACTATTCGTGCTCCTTAAACTCAGTCAATTATCTTTAGTTCCTTGCTTCCTCTGGACGACTGAGCCATTTGTGGAAGCTGAATAATCCGTAAGGAGCAACCAATGCGTCATTACGAAATCGTATTCATGGTGCACCCAGATCAAAGCGAGCAAGTTGCTGGCATGATCGAGCGTTACACTGGTTCAATCACTGAAGCTGGCGGTAAAATCCACCGTCTAGAAGACTGGGGCCGTCGTCAACTGGCTTACCCAATCAACAAGCTTCACAAAGCTCACTACGTTCTTATGAACGTTGAAGCTGACCAAGCTGTAATTGATGAGCTAGAAACTGCTTTCCGTTTCAACGATGCAGTTCTACGTAACATGATCATGCGTACTAAAGCAGCGATCACTGAGCAATCTATCATGCTTAAGCAAAAAGAAGAGCGTGCTCCACGTCGTGAAGAGCGTTCTGAAGCTAAGCCTGAAGCTAAGTCAGAAGCTGCTGAGTAAGTTTTCTTATGGCCAATCGAATGGAGCTGAGCGGCACCATAGCCAAACCGCCCATTCGTAGTAAAAGCCCTGGTGGCATTGAACACTGTCGGTTTTGGCTGGAGCATCGCTCTACTATTATCGAAGCTGACTTACCTCGACAAGTTTATTGTCGTATGCCGGTAGTCGTCAGCGGGCTTGGGTCACAAGCACTAACTCAGAATTTAGTTCAAGGCAGTAACATTAAGGTAAGTGGTTTTGTCACTTATCAAACCGGCCGAAATGGCGTGGGAAAATTAGTGTTACACGCCGACAACATTACTCAAATTTAAGATCAGGAGATAGCCCATGGCTCGTTTCTTCCGTCGTCGTAAATTCTGCCGTTTCACTGCAGAAGGCGTACAAGAGATTGATTACAAAGACGTAGCAACTCTTAAAAACTACATCACTGAAGCTGGTAAAATCGTACCTAGCCGTATCACTGGTACAAGCGCTAAGTACCAGCGTCAACTAGCACGTGCTATCAAGCGTTCACGCTACCTAGCTCTACTACCGTACACTGACAAGCATCAGTAATCGGTTCATTTTATTAAGAAAGAGGATTAAGCAATGCAAGTTATTCTACTTGATAAAATTGGTAACCTAGGTGGTCTTGGCGATACTGCAAACGTTAAATCTGGCTACGCTCGTAACTTCCTTATCCCACAAGGTAAAGCAGTTATGGCAACTAAAGCTAACGTTGAAATGTTTGAAGCTCGTCGTGCTGAACTAGAAGCTAAAGTTGCTGAGCAACTAGCTGCTGCAGAAGCTCGCGCAGAGAAAGTTAACGCTCTAGAAGCTGTAGTTATCGCTTCTAAAGCTGGTGACGAAGGCAAACTATTCGGTTCTATCGGTACTCGTGACATCGCTGACGCTATCACAGCTGCAGGCGTTGAAGTTGCTAAGAGCGAAGTTCGCCTTCCTGAAGGTGCTCTACGTACAACTGGTGAGTTCGAGATCAGCGTTCAACTTCACTCTGAAGTTTTCGCAACTGTGAACCTACAAGTTGTTGCTGCTGAGTAATTCAGTATCAAGACGAAATACTAAAAAGCACCTCTTCGGAGGTGCTTTTTTTATTTCTAAAACTGGGGAAAAAAACGGGTTAAAAAGCGAAGAGTAAATTAACGGAAAATACGCTATCCGCTTTGCTTAAGCCTTCAGGCACTTTATCGTGATACTGACGAGAGTGTGCCAGCTTTAGTGCGATATCTTCAGTAATATCATTGGTCACGCTGAGCTCACTATCGGCCCGTGTATTACTTTTACCTGTTACCAACGTAATATCAGCCGCGAAACTCAGATTATCTAGTGCGTGCCAAGTCGTATTGATATTCCCTCGAAAAATGCCTTCTCGAACGATATCGGGAAAGACAATGTCGTCATCATCTATCTCATCTAAATTTGGTTCTTGATAACGAAAACCAGGACCGACTTCTACCTCTAAAATGAAGTTTTCAGTGTAGGAAAACTGGTAACCCAAACCACCTGATAAGGTGTAGTCTTTAAAATAGGCACTGTAACGAGAATCCACCCCTTTAAAGCTGCCATACAAATACGTTTTAGGACCTAACTTGTAGTCACTCTGTAGGGCGTAGGTGGATGAGCGTTTGTCTTCTTCACCGTCTTTGTACAAGTTGTAGTACTTCCATTCACCATTAGAACGGTGTCGACCTGACGTATATTCAGCACTCAAACGAGCATTCAGGGAACGAGAGTCCGTGTTACCTGTGTGAGCTTGATAGCCGAACTCCACCTCGGTTTTTAATGGGTCGGGCACATCAATATTTTGCTCTGGCTGTACTGATTCGTCAGCATACGATGCACTAGCGCATAGTAAGCTAAAGCTAAGTAACCAGTATCGGGACACATCAACCTCGAACGTATTTAAAAAGGAGGGGCATGATACTGATACAGATATTTTGTTGGGTCAATGGTAGGTTAATTTTTATTAGAGCTGGGCGGAAGAACCAGGCTATTACTTGTGCGGTTCGCATGTTGATTTCTTAACAAGTAATTGTCGCTTCGGGGAAGCATCTCAGTTAGGTTAAGGTTATAATCGTGGGTCAATAGTAGTTATCGAGCAAAGTCATGGCGGAAAACAGAAATCGCAAACCTTCAGACAGTCAGGTCGACGCAATCAAAGTGCCACCTCACTCACTAGAAGCCGAGCAATCAGTAATTGGTGGTCTTTTACTGGACAATGAACGTTGGGACACAGTTGCCGAACGTGTTGTAAGCAGTGATTTCTATAGTCGTCCGCATCGCCTAATTTTTGAAGGTGTAAAAACCATTCTTGAAGCGGGCAAGCCTCTCGATCTTATTACTTTATCGGAATACCTGGAGCGTCACGAGCAATTAGAAGATGTGGGCGGTTTTGCTTACCTTGCAGATTTGGCGAAAAACACGCCAAGCGCCGCTAACATTAATGCGTACGCTGATATTGTTGCCGAACGTGCGATTGTCCGTGGTTTGATCGGTGTCGCGAATGAGATTGCGGATGCGGGTTACGATCCTCAAGGTCGAAGTTCGGAAGATCTGATTGATATGGCGGAGAGCAAAGTTTTCGCCATCGCTGAGTCACGAACCAGTGAAAACGAAGGGCCACAAAACGTCGACAACATCCTCGAAAAGACGTTAGAACGTATCGAGTTGTTGTATAAAACACCGCAAGATGGTGTAACGGGTGTCGACACAGGTTTCACTGACCTCAATAAGAAAACCGCAGGTTTGCAAGGTTCTGATTTGGTGATTGTCGCGGCGCGTCCATCGATGGGTAAAACGACCTTTGCGATGAACTTGTGTGAAAATGCGGCCATGCAACAAGAGAAACCTGTGCTTATTTTCTCGCTAGAGATGCCGGCCGAGCAGTTGATGATGCGTATGTTGGCCTCTTTGTCTCGCGTTGACCAAACCAAGATCCGTACGGGTCAGTTGGATGACGAAGACTGGGCGCGTATTTCTTCTACTATGGGTATCTTGATGCAGAAGAAAAACATGTACATTGATGACAGTTCCGGTCTAACTCCGACCGAAGTGCGTTCACGCGCTCGCCGTATCGCACGTGAACATGGCGGTCTGTCGATGATCATGGTCGACTACCTTCAGCTTATGCGCGTGCCTGCACTCTCTGATAACCGTACGCTGGAAATTGCGGAGATATCGCGCTCTCTGAAAGCGCTGGCAAAAGAGCTGAATGTGCCCGTCGTGGCGCTGTCTCAGCTTAACCGTTCCCTAGAGCAACGTTCAGATAAACGCCCAGTAAACTCGGACTTGCGTGAGTCGGGCTCTATCGAGCAGGATGCCGACTTGATCATGTTCATCTACCGTGACGAGGTGTATCACCCAGATAGCCCGTACAAAGGCACGGCAGAAATCATCATTGGTAAGCAACGTAACGGCCCTATCGGCTCTGTACGTCTCACCTTCCAAGGTCAACACTCGCGCTTTGACAACTACGCGGGTCCTGCATTCGATATTGATGATGAGTAACACCATGAGCTATATGAAAGCGGCCAAGGCGTGCATTGATTTGTCTGCGTTGCAGCACAACTTACAGCGCGTGAAAGCGCAAGCGCCCCAAAGTAAAGTGATGGCTGTAGTGAAGGCCAATGGTTATGGTCACGGATTACGTCACGTTGCAAAACATGCCAACCATGCGGATGCCTTTGGTGTTGCGCGCATTGAAGAAGCGTTGCAACTGCGCGCTTGTGGCGTGGTAAAGCCAATTCTATTGCTAGAAGGTTTTTACTCTCCAGGTGACTTACCTGTTCTTGTGACGAACAACATCCAAACCGTGGTGCATTGTGAAGAGCAGCTTATCGCTTTGGAGCAAGCCGACCTTGAAACTCCGGTTGTCGTGTGGCTTAAGATTGACAGTGGGATGCACCGTCTTGGCGTTCGCCCTGAGCAATATGATGAGTTTGTCACGCGGTTGAAAGAGTGTCCAAACGTAGCCAAGCCGTTACGTTACATGAGTCACTTTGGTTGTGCAGATGAGCTGGATAGCCATATTACTCCCCAACAGATTGAGTTGTTTAAGTCGTTGACCTCTGGTTGTCAGGGGGAGCGTTCACTTGCGGCATCTGCGGGGTTGTTGGCATGGCCTCAAAGCCATTTGGATTGGGTTCGTCCGGGCATCATCATGTATGGTGTATCGCCATTTGATGACAAGACCGCACAAGATCTGGGGTATCAACCCGTGATGACACTTAAATCCCATCTTATTGCGGTACGTGAAGTTAAGAAGGGCGAAAGTGTTGGCTACGGCGGTATGTGGACCAGTGAGCGAGATACAAAAGTCGGTGTCATCGCAGTAGGGTATGGCGACGGTTACCCAAGAAGTGCCCCGAACGGCACTCCGGTTTGGGTAAATGGTCGTAAAGTACCTATCGCAGGTCGAGTCTCTATGGATATGCTGACGGTCGATTTGGGACCAGATGCAACGGATAAAGTCAGCGACGAAGCGATTCTTTGGGGGAAAGAGCTCCCAGTAGAAGAAGTGGCGGGTCACATTGGTACCATTGCGTATGAACTCGTGACTAAGCTAACGCCTCGCGTCGAGATGGAGTACTCAAAATAAACAGCGAAAGGCTAACCTAAGGTTAGCCTTTGTTTTATCTACTCACCGTTAATCGTAGCAATAACGCGGCGGCCGCCGCCAAAGTCTCGGTGCTCACCCAAGTAAATGCCCTGCCATGTTCCTAAAGCTAATCGACCATTTTGGATTGGTATCGTCACACTACTGCCAAGTAGGGATGCTTTAATGTGTGCTGGCATGTCGTCATCACCTTCATAGGTATGCTGATAATAAGGAGCACGCTCTGGCACAAACTTATTGAAGTGCGCTTCCATATCCATACGCACGGTTGGATCAGCATTCTCATTTAAGGTCAAACTGGCGGAGGTATGTTGAATAAATAGGTGTAATAAACCTACTGAAAGCTCGTTTATTTGTGGTAATTGTTGTTCAATTTCATCAGTTATTAGGTGAAAACCGCGGCTTCTCGCTTTTAATTGCCGTGTTTTTTGTGCCCACATACGTGTTCCTTTGGAAATTTATAAATTGGCGTCTATCCTATTCCAATTAGAGCCTGTCATTAGTAAGTGATATGATTCTTGTCATCGTAAATGAATTGTTCATTTTCAGGGCAGGGAACGTGACCTAACTCAATGTGAGTGTAAAATCTCTCAGTCATAATTGGCACCTGAAAAAAAATTACAAAGACTTGTTTTGTGGCAATTCGCCCAAACATCTAATTAATATTCTATTTGCTAAATCGGGGATTCCACAGTTTTCGCTAGACTGTAAGGAATGGAACCTACTGTAACATCGGGATAAAGACCATGTTGAAAAATATCAATCCAACGCAAACACAAGCTTGGAAAGCGCTAACTGCGCATTTCGAATCTGCACAAGATATGGATCTTAAAGAGTTATTTGCTCAAGACGCAGCGCGTTTCGACAAATACTCTGCACGTTTCGGCTCAGACATCCTAGTCGATTACTCAAAGAACCTCATCAATGAGGAAACTCTGAAGCACCTGTTCGCTCTTGCGAACGAGACTGAGCTGAAATCTGCAATTGAAGCGATGTTCAGTGGCGAAGCGATCAACCAAACAGAAGGTCGCGCTGTTCTTCACACTGCACTACGTAACCGCGCGAATACACCAGTAATGGTAGACGGCGAAGACGTAATGCCAGCAGTGAACGCGGTTCTAGAAAAAATGAAATCATTCACTGAACGCGTTATCGGCGGTGAGTGGAAAGGTTACACAGGTAAAGCAATTACAGATATCGTGAACATCGGTATCGGTGGTTCTGACCTTGGTCCTTACATGGTGACGGAAGCTTTAGCACCATACAAAAATCATCTAAACCTTCACTTCGTATCTAACGTTGATGGTACTCACATCGTTGAAACGTTGAAGAAAGTTAACCCAGAAACGACGCTATTCTTGATCGCGTCTAAGACGTTCACAACGCAAGAAACCATGACTAACGCGCACACTGCTCGTGATTGGTTCCTAGAGTCTGCGGGTGATCAAGCGCACGTGGCTAAGCACTTTGCTGCGCTTTCAACGAACGCGACAGCCGTGTCTGAATTCGGTATCGATACCGCGAACATGTTCGAATTCTGGGACTGGGTTGGTGGCCGTTACTCACTATGGTCTGCAATCGGTTTATCAATCGCATTAGCGGTAGGTTACGACAACTTCGTTGAGCTGCTTGAAGGTGCTCACGAGATGGACAAGCACTTCGTATCAACAGACCTAGAAAGCAACATCCCTGTGATCCTTGCGCTTATCGGTATTTGGTACAACAACTTCCACGGTGCGGAATCAGAAGCTATCTTACCTTACGATCAGTACATGCACCGTTTCGCGGCGTACTTCCAACAAGGTAACATGGAATCAAACGGTAAATACGTTGACCGTGAAGGCAATGCCGTGAATTACCAAACGGGCCCTATTATTTGGGGGGAACCAGGTACCAACGGTCAGCACGCGTTCTACCAGCTAATTCACCAAGGCACTAAGTTGATCCCATGTGACTTCATTGCACCTGCAATCAGCCACAACCCAGCTAGCGATCATCACCAAAAACTGATGTCTAACTTCTTCGCGCAAACTGAAGCTCTAGCGTTTGGTAAAAATGAAGAAACCGTGAAAGAAGAGTTGGTGAAAGTAGGTAAGAATGCTGAAGAAGTGGCAGCGATTGCGCCATTCAAAGTGTTTGAAGGTAACCGTCCAACAAACTCTATTCTAGTGAAGCAAATCACGCCTCGTACGCTAGGTAACTTGATCGCAATGTACGAACACAAAATCTTCGTACAAGGTGTTATCTGGAACATCTTCAGCTTTGACCAATGGGGCGTGGAGCTAGGTAAACAACTGGCTAACCAAATCCTACCTGAGCTTGCAGACGAGTCTCAAATCAGCTCGCATGACAGCTCAACAAATGGTCTAATCAACGCATTTAAAGCGTTCAAAGCTTAATGTTTGGTTTGAATAGATAAAGAAAAGGTCAGCAAATGCTGACCTTTTTTATTGCCTGAGGCAAAAACAAAATAGGTTGGCCAGTGCCAACCTATTTTTTCTCTTTTATTCGAAGCAAATTTCGATAAAGGCATTTCCCCACTGGGAAGAGAAAGGCATGATGATGATTGAGCCCTCACATTTGTGGCGAATGGTATGGCCTCGGCCAGAAACCACTACCGGTGTTGCCATATCAAAATCAAAACCACTTTCCGCCAGAATGCGTTTCGCACCACCAGTAACCATGTTGGTGATCTCACCCACCATATCGGTGACCTCTTCATTGAGTCCATTTGGACGCTCACCAAGCATGTTCTGCATGATTTCTAGAGCTAGCGCTTCATCAAAGGTAATCGACATTGAACCACGAGTTTGTGGACCTACCATGCCAATCAGACCAGAAACGTCACCTCGTGCGATCTCATCTTTTTTGATTCGCGGTTTTTGTGGCTTCAGCTCAAGAGAAGCCATGGTTTTTAGCACGTTCATTAAAGAAGCTAAAAACGGGTTTACAAATTCAGCGCGCATAACGTTCTTCTATACTTTTTCTTTCGTCTCGGAGGAACAGGCCTGGCATTCACCATGAGTTTCAATAACTTGGTTGGTCAGTTTGAATCCATGCTTCTCGGCGTTTTCGGCTAACAAGGATATCAGCGTCTCATCTTCGAGTTCAACGACATCACCACATTTATCGCAAATTAGTAATTGGAAAAAGTGCTGCTGAGTATTGAAAGAACAACAAGTAATAAAGCTATTTGTCGATTCCACTCGGTGGATGAAGCCTTGCTCTAGGAGAAAATCTAATGCTCGATAAACAGTGGGAGGCTTAGCCTGAGGCTCACTCTCTTTTAGTTGCTCCAATAGCTCATACGCACTTGAGGCGCGGCGATTAGAACAAATGAGTTCAAATACGCGTCGGCGTTGCGGAGTCAATCGTACTCCACGCTCTGCGCAGATACTTTCAATTTGTTCAATGATTGTTGGGTTCAAACCTTTCACCATAACTATCGGACGTGCTCTATGATAAATCATTTCTATACGAAGTTC
Source organism: Vibrio sp. RM-41-2B (assembly GCF_024744415.1). Classification (NCBI taxonomy): domain Bacteria; kingdom Pseudomonadati; phylum Pseudomonadota; class Gammaproteobacteria; order Vibrionales; family Vibrionaceae; genus Vibrio; species Vibrio sp. RM-41-2B. Next base: position 44,301 of record NZ_JAMQWD010000028.1, read on the forward strand.
GTTTAGAAATGCTTCATTTTACCCACTATCAGAACGAAAATCATGAATTAAAGCAAGTCGGTGGTGGTGTGAAGTCGGAATAGTCATCACAGAATGAATCAACGAGTGACGAATTCGTATTACTGCTGCATATTCTTAAGCATTTGGCTAGCCAGCCAACCAAATCATTCTCGCTGAAACTAGCACCTAGAGGTGCTTGGGTATACAATACCCGACTTATTTTTTGAGCGTACTGCTGCGCTCGACCTTGGCAACATAAAAACGGGTGTTTATATCATGACTCATTCTTGCAGGCTCTCCGTAGCACCAATGCTCGACTGGACCGATCGTCATTGTCGCTACTTCCATCGCTTAATGACCAAAGAAACCCTGCTGTACACTGAAATGGTGACGACAGGTGCGATCATTCATGGAAAAGGAGATTTCCTAGCTTACAACGAAGAAGAGCATCCGTTGGCCCTTCAGTTGGGTGGTTCAAACCCAGAAGACTTGGCAAAGTGTGCCAAACTGGCTCAAGAGCGTGGCTATGATGAGGTTAACCTCAATGTGGGTTGCCCGTCTGACCGTGTACAAAACGGTCGCTTTGGTGCTTGCCTAATGGCGGAACCACAGTTGGTTGCGGATTGTGTCGCTGCAATGAAGGACGTGGTTGATATTCCTGTGACAGTCAAGACTCGTATTGGTATTGATGATCAAGATTCTTACGAGTTCCTAACGGATTTCATTTCTATTGTTTCAGAAAAGGGTGGCTGTGAGCAGTTCACTATCCATGCTCGTAAAGCTTGGTTAAGTGGTTTAAGCCCAAAAGAAAACCGCGAGATCCCACCATTGGATTACCCACGAGCTTACCAATTGAAGCAAGATTTTTCTCACTTAACCATTGCGATTAACGGTGGCGTGAAATCATTAGAAGAAGCAAAAGTACATCTTCAGCATCTTGACGGTGTGATGATTGGTCGTGAGGCTTACCAAAGCCCATATCTACTGGCATCGGTAGATCAAGAGTTATTTGGCTCTAATGCTCCAGTGAAGAAACGCAGCGAAATTGTTGAAGAAATGTACCCATACATTGAAGCGCAATTAGCGAAAGGTGCGTACCTTGGTCATATTACCCGTCATATGTTAGGTTTATTCCAAAGCATGCCAGGTGCTCGTCAATGGCGTCGTCATATCAGTGAAAATGCGCACAAGCCGGGTTCTGGTTTAGAAGTGCTGCAAGACGCGTTAGCGAAGATTCCAAAAGAATTGAATGTGTAAAATTCACCAGTGGTTGGCTAAAATTGCCAACTAAAGAATGATAAAGCCAGAGCGCAGAAATGCCTCTGGCTTTATTTTTGAATAAAATCAATGTGTTATCGTCATCTTGGCAAGTTGGTATGGAAACTGCTGTGTTTATTAAAAACAAATGGAGAAGTGATTATGTTGGAGCTAATCTTTATTTTAGTCTTTGCGGCGACCCTATTGGTTACCGGTATCACAATGATGACCGTATTCGCAGCAACCGGTATCGCGTTAGTTGTGATGTTTTTACTAGGAATGGTCGGAGCGGTACTCAAACTATTGCCATGGTTAATCGTGATTGCATTGGGTGTTTGGTTCTTCAAGAATTACGTTGCCCAGCCCCGCTATAAATAACGAGTGACATGATTTAGTTGATAGAGAGACGTGAGAGTATGGTATATTTCCTCTCACGTCTTCAACGTGAACATCAGCTATCTCGGAGTACACACTACATGACAAATAAAGCGACCATCGCTTTAACAGCATTATCGTTGGCAGTATCTTTTCCTGTTTTTGCAGAATATTCTGTATCGACGAAAGTCGGCGCAGAGATCTGGGCTGCTGACACTAAAGTAAATGAAGTAAGACGAGATAGCAGCACAACAGGCGCATTTTACGCGGCGATTGAGCATGATGTGAAATACGTTCCTAATGCGCGTTTTCGTTACTCGAGCATTGATGCGGATTACATGGGGTTCGATAAGCTCGATTTCACCATGTACTACCAAGTTCTGGAGCATGATTTATTGCATTTTGATGCGGGTGTTACATTCAGTAATTTAAGTGACACTAAATACATTGATGCTGGCTCAAACAAGCGTATAGAAGAGTTTGATGAGCTGATTTGGGCTTGGTACGGTTACGCAGAGATTCAAGTTCCGGACACAAATTTTGATGTGATTGGTGAGATAAACTTTGGTGACAACAAAGGTATCAAAAGCACTGATTTCATGGCCGGTGTTCAATACCATGTACCGCTCGAAAAAGCTCAACTGGCTTTTCGTGGTGGTTACCGCGTGATTGATTTGGAGTCCGAGAAATTCATGTCGGATCTAGGGAAAGAGTTTATTTTTGCTAACGGCTTTTTTGTGAGTGCAGAATACGCATTCTAAATGCAGCCAGATTAGATACTCGATTTTTTAAAACGTCGCTTTATAAGCGGCGTTTTTTTATATCACTTCATTATATCCAATCGAATTTTCTGCCTATTTTGCTGACTTAGACCATGCTTACCTAGGAGCAATGTGAAAGTTAAAGCAGGGATAGCGATGACAATAAACGAACTAAGACATCTATTCCGTGAAAACCAGCTTGTCGAAGCGATTATTGAACCTGCAATCCAAGAGGGTGGTTGGGTTGTGGAGTTCAGACATGCGCGCGGTGGTTTTGTTTTTCTGACGGACAGTCATGGTGAAGAATGTCTTTATGAAGATTTGGATGCAGCGTCAAAATCGGCAATGGCAGTAGGCTTTCAACAAGTCCGCATTGAAGATCGATGAGCAAAAAGTAAGCCGTTCTTACTTCCAAAAAGTTATAAAACATTCACTTCTATTCTTTCTTGTTATTAAGGAGAGTGGGTACTCTATCGTCACGCAATGAATAGGGATGTCGTGATAATGTCTTTTCAAAAGAATGAGTATTCTCACAAGAATGTGTCTGAAGATAATAATGGGCAAGGAGGAAATCCTCCAATCGCAAGCCCTCTGAATGACCAACAAATTAGCTCACTCCAACAAACTGTCTCTGAGTTGTCTTCACAGCAACTTGCTTGGGTCAGTGGGTATTTTTGGGGATTAGCTCAAAATCAACCAAATACAGCGGTAACGCCAATTGCACAAGCGACGGCAGCCGTATCAGCGAAGCCTGCAGGTAAGTTGAGTATTATTTTTGCTTCCCAAACTGGCAACGCTAAAGGCGTTGCTGAAGCTCTAGAACAGGAAGCAAAAGCAGAAGGAATTGCTGTCGAACTTTTTGATGCAAGTGATTACAAAGGTAAAAACTTAGCCAAAGAAACACATGTCATTATTGTGGCATCGACGAATGGCGAAGGCGAAGCACCAGATAACGCTATAGAGCTACACGAGTTTTTGCAATCTAAGAAAGCTCCTAAGCTGTCAAACCTTCAATATGGCGTTATTGCTCTGGGTGACTCGAGCTACGAATTCTTCTGCCAAACCGGTAAAGACTTCGACGCTTACCTATCAAAGTTAGGCGCGACCCCATTTATCGATCGTCTTGATTGCGATGTGGATTATGAAGCACCAGCAGCTGAATGGCGTAAGAATGCGTTAGGTAAGGTAAAAGATACGCTTTCTTCTGGCACTGAAGCGGATGTGGTTCAACTTCCAGTGGGTCAGGCGGCGACCGCGCACTCTCCTTACAATAAACAAAACCCATACACAGCGACGTTACTGACCAGTCAAAAAATCACGGGTCGTGATTCTGGAAAGGATGTTCGTCATATAGAAATTGACTTGGAAGGTTCGGGGTTAACGTATCAGCCTGGTGATGCGCTAGGTGTGTGGTTTGAAAATAGTTCAGAACTTGCTAATGCCATTCTTGGTAAGGTCGGTTTGTCTGGGGTTGAAACCGTTGATGTTGATGGTGAAAGCTTGTCAATCCATAGTGCTCTCGTGAGTAAATATGAAATCACAACATCTAACCCTCAGCTCATTACAAAGTTTGCCGAGTTATCCGGTAGCAAGAAGCTACAAAAGCTGGTTGACGATAAAGATAAACTTCGCGAGTACTCTGCAAATACTCAAATTGTTGATGTATTGGCAGAGAAGAAAACCAAGTTAACCGCAGATGAGTTGATTAGTTTGCTTCGTCGTCTTACTCCTCGCCTTTACTCTATTGCATCAAGCCAAGAAGAGGTCGATGAAGAAGTACACCTAACGGTTGCTTTGGTTGAGTACGAACAAAACGACGAAAAACGATATGGTGGTGCGTCGAGCTTCTTAGCACAGCGTCTCGAAGAGGGAGATGAAGTTAAAGTATTTGTTGAGCATAACAACAACTTTAAACTGCCGGAAGATGATAGCACTCCAATTATCATGGTTGGTCCAGGCACAGGGATCGCACCATTCCGTAGCTTTATTCAGGAACGTGAAAACCTCGATGCTGAAGGCAAAAACTGGTTGTTCTTTGGTGATCGTACTTTCACTCAAGACTTCTTATACCAAGTTGAATGGCAAAAGTACCTCAAGTCAGGAGTACTAAGCCGATTGGATGTTGCTTTTAGTCGTGACCAAGTAGAAAAAGTTTACGTACAACATCGCATCTTAGAAAACGCAGCTCAAGTGTGGCAGTGGATCCAAGAAGGCGCTTATATCTATGTCTGCGGTGATGCCACTCGTATGGCAAAAGATGTGCACGACGCACTGGTTATCGTTGCTGAACAAGAAGGCAAGATGCCGCGTGACGATGCGGAACAATTTATTAATGACCTACGTAAAGCGAAACGTTATCAGAGGGATGTGTACTAATGACTTTTTCTACGGACAATAATAAGCAGGTTGTATTAGGTGAAGAGTTAGGGCCGCTATCTGATAACGAGCGCCTGAAGCGAGAAAGTAACTTATTACGTGGCACCATTGAGCAAGATTTACAGGACCGTATTACTGGTGGCTTTACTGCCGACAACTTCCAGTTAATTCGTTTCCACGGTATGTATCAACAAGACGATCGTGATATCCGTAATGAACGCACAAAGCAAAAACTGGAACCATTACATAATGTGATGCTTCGTGCTCGCATGCCTGGAGGCATCATCACGCCAACGCAATGGTTAGCGATCGACAAGTTCGCAACGGAGCACTCTTTATATGGAAGTATTCGTCTAACGACGCGCCAAACGTTCCAGTTTCATGGAGTATTGAAACCGAATATTAAGTTGATGCATCAAACGCTCAACAGTATTGGCATTGATTCGATTGCAACCGCGGGTGATGTAAACCGAAACGTGTTGTGTACCACTAACCCGGTCGAATCAGAACTTCATCAAGAAGCTTATGAATGGGCGAAGAAGATCAGTGAACACCTGCTTCCAAAAACACGTGCTTACGCTGAGATTTGGCTGGACGGTGAGAAAGTAGAAAGCACTGAAGAAGATGAACCTATTCTGGGTAAAAACTATTTACCGCGTAAGTTTAAAACCACAGTGGTGATCCCACCGCAAAATGACGTAGATGTACACGCTAACGATCTCAACTTCGTAGCGATTGCAGATAACGGCAAGCTGGTTGGTTTTAACGTCCTGGTCGGCGGCGGCTTAGCGATGACGCATGGCGATACGTCAACCTACCCACGCCGCGCTGACGATTTCGGTTTCATCCCACTAGAAAAAACACTTGATGTGGCGGCTGCGGTTGTCACAACTCAGCGCGACTGGGGTAACCGTTCAAACCGTAAGAACGCAAAAACCAAATACACATTGGATCGTGTAGGTAGCGATGTCTTTAAAGCGGAAGTCGAGAAACGTGCTGGTGTTAAGTTTGAGCAAAGTCGTCCATATGAGTTCACGGAACGTGGTGACCGTATTGGTTGGGTAGAAGGAATTGATGGTAAACATCACTTAGCACTTTTCATCGAAAATGGTCGTCTGCTGGACTTCCCAGGTAAACCACTTAAAACGGGTGTTGCTGAAATTGCCAAAATCCATAAAGGCGATTTCCGTATGACTGCCAACCAGAACTTAATTGTTGCGGGGGTACCTAAAAGCGAAAAAGCGAAGATCGAAAAGATCGCTCGTGAACATGGCTTGATGGATGACAATATCAGTGAGCAGCGCAAAAACTCAATGGCGTGTGTTGCCTTTCCAACGTGTCCGCTAGCGATGGCAGAGGCAGAGCGTTTCCTTCCTCAGTTTGTTACTGATGTGGAGGGGATTTTGGAAAAGCACAACCTACCAGAAAATGACAACATCATTTTGCGTGTAACTGGGTGTCCAAACGGTTGTGGTCGTGCCATGTTGGCTGAAATTGGTTTAGTTGGTAAAGCGCCAGGTCGTTACAACCTACATTTAGGTGGTAACCGTGCTGGTACTCGAGTACCAAAAATGTACAAAGAGAACATCACGGATAAGCAAATATTAGAAGAGATTGATCTGCTGGTGGCTCGATGGTCGAAAGAGCGTGAAGAAGGCGAAGCCTTCGGCGATTTCACTATTCGTGCTGGCATTATCCAAGAAGTGCTCGTATCAAAGAGGGACTTTCATGCTTGATTCTGTAGCATCCAAGCTGGAGCTCACAGAGTTACTGACATTAACAAAGACGGAGCAAATCCTCCGTCTTGCTCAAATTAATGTCGAGCTCGAAAAGCTTTCAGCACAAGAGAGAGTAGCGTGGGCTTTAGATAATCTAGAAGGCGAGTTCGCGGTTTCTTCTAGTTTTGGTATTCAAGCCGCGGTTATGCTTCATTTAGTGACTCAAGTCAAAGCGGACATCCCCATCATTCTAACCGATACCGGTTACCTATTTGCTGAGACGTACCGATTTATCGATGAGCTGACAGATGCTCTCAACCTAAATTTAAAAGTTTATCGAGCCAAAGAAAGTGCGAATTGGCAAGAAGCTCGATATGGAAAATTATGGGAGCAGGGCGTAGAGGGAATTGAAAAATACAACAAGCTCAATAAAGTGGAGCCGATGCGTCGAGCGTTAAAAGAGCTTAATGTTGGAACGTGGTTTTCTGGACTGCGTCGAGAGCAAAGTAAATCACGAGCAGGTTTACCGATACTATCAATTCAGAACGGTGTGTTTAAGTTTTTGCCAGTAATTGACTGGACTAATAAAGACGTCCATTACTACTTAGAACAACACGGCCTTAAATACCACCCATTGTGGGATGAAGGTTACCTTTCAGTTGGTGATACACATACCACTCGTAAATGGGAGCCGGGAATGTCAGAGGAAGAAACTCGATTCTTTGGTTTAAAACGAGAGTGTGGTTTACATGAAGATGATGGTTCAGAACAAGATGGGTCCGGCATATAACCATAATGACCTTTAAATCGAGTTTAGAGTAAATAAAGAAAGCTGCTTTATTGCAGCTTTCTTCATTTACAGCACTTGAAAAACACGCTTTATAGAATAACTCTGTGGGTAAGTTGTGCGAGTTCTTGGGGTAAAGTTGAATAAATAAAGCTTTGATCGAAAACTCATCGCTTAACCATTATTTTTGCAATTTTTGAAAAATAACGCTTGCCAATGTGAGCGCGATCTCTATAATGCCTCCTCGTCGACAGGGCAAGGGCTCACAAGGGTTTAAGCGAAGTTGATAAGGCTGAAAAGAAAAACGAAATAATTTAAAAAAAGTGTTTGACACAATAGATTATCTCGCTAGAATGGCCGCCTCTTCCGAAGTGATGTTAATCACAAAGAAGAGTTGCTCTTTAACAATATAGACCTATCAATCTGTGTGGGCACTCGTTGATGATAATCCAATTAGATACTTCGGT
>NZ_JAMQWD010000029.1:0-10265 GCF_024744415.1 Vibrio sp. RM-41-2B
CTGGATTGATGACGAGGTAAGTCCGATGAAAAGAATTGCGGTCATTGGTTCCGGTGGTTCGGGTAAATCCACATTTTCGGCACTATTAGGTACAGAGTTGAATTTGCCTGTTCATCATCTCGATCAGCTATATTGGAAACCAAATTGGGTTAAAACTCCAAAAGATGACTGGATCAAAATTCAAAAAGGTCTTTGTGAAAGCGAGTGTTGGATTATCGATGGTAATTATCAGAGCACCCTTGATATAAGATTTGAAGCTTGTGATACAGTAATATTCTTAGATGTAAACCGATATACCTGTATCTATCGAGCACTAAAGAGAACATTATTAAGTAGTAAGCGTCCAGATTTAGCTGAAGGTTGCGATGAAAGGTTTGATATCGAGTTCATCAAATTTTTATGGGACTATCCCAAAAAGTCGAAACCCCTAATAATGGACAAACTCAAGACGCTTACAAGAAATAAGCGTGTAATTATCGCAAAATCGGGAGAGCAAGCGCTCCGCCTTTGCAAATCCAGTTAACAAACTGTTCAAGAGGGATTCGCAACGCGTGGCATTTTTACTATGCGTTGGTTTTAGTGTTTAAGGTGGTATGCGGCGGCATCGGTATTGCGTTGCTCACCCCTTAACAGGGCGTTAGTTGCGCGTGAAAATAGAGAGTATATGAGAGAAAGTTGGGTTCGATACGATGATATCGAAGAAAAGAGGCAAGGCTACTTTGTTGTATATCGCCCTGTATTCACAGGCGAAGACCATGCCATGCTAAAAATTCATATTTATGAGCCAGAATTAGTTTCTGAAATAAAGACGATCGCTGAACATGAGTTAGGTGTGTGGGCAAAGCGATATGCTACTCCAATTATGGTTATTGTAAAAAATTTCACTCAATCCGATTGGAGAACCAAAGATATTGTTGGTCACAATTTTTTGCTTGGTTATGCTGTTGGTAATGATGTTATAGCGCATTGGGATGAATATCCTAAGTCACAAGAACCACAGTTTGACTTATCAAAAGAGACATTAACAGCCATTTATTCTGGTTTAAATAACCGAACTTTGGAGCAAGTAATTGAGCAACAAAAGGAAGAATTAAAAGGTCGAAAATTACTATTATTTGTTATGACTTTTTGGTTTTGTATTATTCCTGCTTTTATCGCATATCTAGGTTGGTCAAGTCCGTTCTTTTCTTTACTAGCTCTATTATACAGTTGGTATTTAGCTACGAAGAAAGGGCTTCAGCTGTGGGGTAAGAAAAAGAAATCACAAAAGGAATTAGATGAGGAAAAGGAGAACTTACAGAGAGAACATCACCATTATCATTGTAAGCTTAACCCTGATGCATTCCTTAAGTTAAAGTGTGAGAACTTCAAGAAAGAACGCCTAGAAAAAGAGAGAGGGAAGATTGAGGAAATGCGCAACTAACAAACTGTTCAAGAGTGATTCGCAACGCGTGGCATTTTTACTATGCGTTGCGTTTGGTGTTTAAGGTGGTATGCGGCAACATCGGTATTGCGTTGCTCACACCTTAACAGGGCGTTAGTTCCCCAGAGGAAGCAATCAATCCGTAGGAAATTTTTGTTTCTGGTGGAGTACACGCATAACTCTGATGATATCGCCTTCGACCCAGTAAGAGATAATCATCGAAATCTCAGGAATAATGAGCAATCGTCCGCGGATACCATCTCGTTGTACACCCATTAAAGGTTGTTCAAGCAAGTTTTCTACTTTTGCTTCAATGAGGTTGTCAGTTTTTTCTGCCACATCAGGGTTGAAGTCATAGAGAAACTCGAAGATCTTTTCACGATCATTAAGTGACTCTTCTTCCCATAAAATCATTGCTTACCTCGATTACGGATTCTGGCTTTGCGCTCTTCCATTCGAGACTTAGCCGTTTGGTGCTCAACGAAAACAGATTTTCCTGAGTCAAACTTCTCAAATGCTAGGTTTACTTGTTCAGTTAGCCATGCATCGTGAGATAATGTTTTTCTTTGTTGTTCAGCAAGTTGCTCAGTAAGTTCACGGCAAGCATCACTCAGAGTGCGACCTTGGCTCTCAGCCATTTGTTGAGCAAGGCGTTTTGTTTCTTCATCAACACGAAATTGAATTCTAGTGTCCATGATGTATTCCTTTGTTGGTGTGTGTACAAATGTTAGCACTAGGCTTTGAGATGGGCAACTAACAAACAATTTAAGAGTGATTCGGCACGCGTGGCGTTTTTACTATGCGTTGGTTTTAGTGATTAAGGTGGTATACGGGAGCATCGTATTGCGTACCTCACACCTTAATTGGGCGTTATGCGCTAGTGCATTTAAATATCGAGGGATGTATGGATAATGAACTACCAAAAGCGATGGTATTGAAAACAATAGATGGTAGACATGTGGGTTTCATGTTGTTAGCTCCCAATTCAGGCGAGTCGGGGGAATGTGTTTTCAGTTTATCTGCGTCATCTGCAGAGGTAATCGATAGCAATTTAGGTGTCGTTCTATCTGAGTTTAAAGTTTCTGGCGAGCATAAATACGTAGTGGAAACCATAAAAGATGGGTACTTAATTAATATTGCACCAATAGGCCTACCTAATGTTCAAGTTCAGCTTAATTATCAGTTCTCCGGAGATATAGTTACTGATATTGAAGGACGAGTCGCTTGTATTGGAACAGCTGAATTAGTGGAGCAAAGCGCATAACAAACTGTTTAAGAGTGATTCACAACGCGTGGCATTTTTACTATGCGCTGACTTTAGTGTTTAAGGTGGTGTGCGGCAGCATCGGTATTGCGTTGCTCACACCTTAACAGGGCGTTAGTTGCCAACGAGAAAATCGCAGCTAAAACAGAGTGTTTAGGTCTAATGTTCGTGTGCTTTGCTCGATTTTGCACTTCGAACTTCGGGTTCTTGGTTCGCGGAAATTGAGCTTCGATCTTTTCCTAGTTTGGTTTGCCGTTTCAGAAACCGATTTACTTGTTGAAAGTCAGCTTTGTGGCGTTGTTTCTCCAAAAGGTCTTTTTGGTGTTGTCAGTTCGTTTTCTACGGCGTTGCGTGTTCCAAGTGGTTTCAGTGACAGGCGCTTTGAAACTGCGCCTGAATTGAGTTTTTCAAAGCACGTAAAACTAGTGTTGGCAAAACGGCAATCGACTTCAAATCAAAGCTTTAGGTTTGGCAACTAACAAAGCATTCAAGAGGGATTCACAACGCTCGGCAGTTTTGGTTTGAATTGGCTTTAGTGTTTACGGCACAATGGTTTAGGTAGGGTGGTAGTGTTGTTCACCCCTTAATGCGGCGTTATGTGAATAGGAGGTTTCAGTGAACAAGGTAGTCAAAGAACGCTTCGATGAATATCCGGAAAATGCTCGTATTAGGCTAGAGGAGCTACGAAATCTAGTCTTTCAAATCGCATCTGATTTGGAGCTGGGTGAAGTCGATGAAACTCTAAAGTGGGGTGAACCTAGCTATAGTGTAAAAACAGGCAGCCCGCTAAGAATGGACTGGAAGCTAAAATCTCCTAACAACTATTATCTGTTCTTTAATTGCCAAACTAAGTTAGTCGATACATTTCGAGAATTGTATGGTGAAGAACTGGTGTTTCAGGGAAACAGAGCAATCGTTCTGTCCTTATCGCAAGTGTTGCCAGAAACAGCAATCAAGTCCTGTTTAGAGTTGGCTTTAACCTATCAGCAGCGTAAACATTTACCTCTTTTGGGCGCGTGAAAAATTCACATAACAAAGCGTTCAAGAGGGATTCCCAACGCTCGGCATTTTGGGTTTGATTCCGCTTCAGTGATTACGGCACAATGGTTTAGGTTGGGTGGCCTGCGTTGCTCACCCCTTAACGCGGCGTTAGTACGGGTTTGACATCAAAGGTCATAAGTTTTGGTGTTTATCTGTTTTGGCGCTCCTATTTACACCTTTCAGTTAGTGCCTTTCACGTTCTTTCCGGTGGCACTATATGTGGAGTGTTCGCTTTGATTTCGCCGTTTACGGCTTTTAACTCTTAGTCTATTTCTTTGGTGCTTCTTCTTTTTCGTGGTTTTTACTAAGTCAGAATTGCCTTTCTTTCGTGTTGCCGTCGAAGTGCGAGGATCGAATCCTTTTCTAATTTGAAGCCAGTAAAAGTAGGGGAGCTCGGTACGTTTTTCTTCTAACCAACTTTCGTCTTTTAATCGGGGCAAAGTTTTGTCGCTACCCGTCTCACTTCAGTGCTCAAAGCCTTTTATATCATGTCAGTTTTCAATATCTTGGAGCGCATAAATAGAAGTAGCGCATGTACTAACAAATTGCTTAAGAGTGATTCGTAACGCGTGGCATTTTCACTTTACGGTGGCTTATGTGATTAAGGTGCTGTGCGGTAGCTTTTGTATTGCGTTACTCACACCTTAGCAAGGCGTTAGGCGTTGTCCAGAGAGTATGGAGAGATAAGATGAATAGAGCTTTTCCAGATGAATTAAAAAAACTGCACTCAATAGAAATTGACTACGCGGACGGTGAGGGAATTGATTTTGAACCATATGATGATTTCTATTCACAAGAGGAAACATCAGAATGGATTAAAGCATGGACTGGTAATTCTTCACTCAATGGGCATGAATATTTAATTTTTGGTCAAGATGGTTCTGGCGGTTACGCTGCTTTTTGGTTGGTCGCTAATGTCGAAGATCTTTTGCAACAACCTATTGTGTTCTTTGGTTCTGAAGGTGAAGTTGGGGTGGTTGCACAAAATTTTGGAGACTATGTTTGGTTGTTTGCACATGGTCTTGGGCCATACGAGGCTGTTGCTTATCCTGATCTGAAGCGCCCCCTGAATAGTAAGTTTTTGCACTTTGCTCAGGAGGTTGCCCCGTCAAATGAAAGCTCAGTGTCTAAAATCATAAGTGTGGCCAAATCAAAGTACCCTAACTTTGAGCAAATAATTGACGAACTTTGCCAGTAAGCCAATCGCCTAACAAACTGTTTAAGAGGGATTCGCAACGCGTGGCATTTTTACTATGCGTTGATTTTAGTGTTTAAGGTGGTATGCGGCGGCATCGGTATTGCGTTGCTCACCCCTTAACAGGGCGTTATGTGAATAGGAGGTTCCAATGAACAAGGTAGTTAAAGAACGCTTCGATGAATATTCGGAAAATGCTCGTATTAGACTGAAGGAGCTACGAAATCTAGTCTTCCAAATCGCATCTGAGTTGGAACTGGGTGAAGTCGATGAAACTCTAAAGTGGGGTGAACCTAGCTATAGTGTAAAAACAGGCAGCCCGCTAAGAATGGACTGGAAGCTGAAATCTCCTAACAATTATTACCTGTTCTTTAATTGCCAAACTAAGTTAGTTGATACATTTCGAGAATTGTGTGGTGAAGAACTGGTGTTTCAGGGAAACAGAGCAATAGTTCTGACCTTATCGAAAGCGTTACCAGAAACAGCAATTAAGTCTTGTCTAGAGTTAGCTTTAACCTATCATCAGCGTAAGAATCTTACCCTTTTGGGCGCGTAAAAAAATTCACATAACAAGGCGTTTAAGAGGGATTCTCAACGCTTGGCATTTTCAGTTTGAATTGGTTTTAGTGTTTACGGCACAATAGTTTAGGTTCGGTGGTGGCGTTGTTCACCCCTTAACGCGGCGTTATGTCACCGAGTTCTACTAATGCAATTAGTCTTTTTGTACATTGTGCAGAACTAGTGATATAAACTCGATCATTGTAGACATTTACAAACTAAGTTGTGTAGTGGTTTAGACCTCATATAGTAGCAGCTTGTCGAGAAATCAAAAAAACAGGAGTTTGACTTATGCTAATGCAATTTTTGGGGATTTGCTTGGTTGCTTTTAATATGTTGCTTTTCTTTATCGCCCTATACCACTGTGTCATGATGTTTGGATCATTGTTCACTGACATAAAGAAAATCCCAATTTACGCATGTAAATTCTTGCTCTTCTTTACCTTAACTGGTGCATGTTACTTCATAATCTCTAGTTACGCTGAACACCTGAAATTTACTATTGTTCCTAAAGTGAGTTCGAACCAAGTCCCTGTAGCTCAGTGACATAACAAAGCGTTTAAGACGGATTCCCAACGCTCGGCATTTTTAGTTTGCTTCAGTTTTAGTGTTTACGGCACAATACTTTAGGTGCAGTGGTCTACGTTGCTCACCACTTAACGCGGCGTTATGATTCAGGAGTAAATATGGAAGAATTACCTCAAAATAAAGAATGGAAAGACTACGGGCATGCGGGAGTAAAAGCTACACTGAGTGTTATCCCTTTAGCTGGCGGCGCTTTGGCTACGTTATTTGAAACGGTCTTTTCTGCACCAATAGATAAGCGCAAAGAAGATTGGTTGATCCTATTAGCCAATACCGTTGATGAGGTTTGTGAAAAAGTTGAAAATCTGACACCAGAAAAGCTATCTGAACACGATGCGTTTATATCTGCATATCTTCAAGCTTCAAATATCGCGGTCAGAACTCACCAAGAAGAAAAAATCAAAGCGTTAAATAATGCAGTAAAAAATACAGTATTAAATGAAGGTATAGATGAAACCTTAAAGTTAATGTTCATTCGGTTCATTGATGAAATGACGCCACTTCATTTTCGAATTCTACACTTCTTGTCAACCCCCGATCACTACATTCAGAAATTGAATACAAATCCTAATAGTTATACTCATTGGGGAGACTTACGTAATGTGTGGAAAAAAACCTATACAGATATTGGCTCAAATGATCCTATTATCGATTTGATTATCTCTGATTTAAACAGATTTGGTATGGTACGGATTAAACAGTTTCATGAAGCAAGCTTAGACTCTGTAGGTACTTCAATGGGTCAGAAATTCATCGATTTTATCGAGCTTGAATCATAACAAACTGTTTAAGAGTGATTCGCAACGCGTGGCATTTTTACTATGCGTTGCGTTTGGTGTTTAAGGTGGTTTGCAGCGGCTTTTGTATTGCGTTGCTCACACCTTAACAGGGCGTTATGTGCAATATGAGGAAATATGTTAGGACAAAGTACGTTGAGAGAAAGGCTAAAAGAGCCGTTAACTGAAACAACAAGAAAAACGCGTAGGAACCTATTAGCAGCGGCGGTTACTGGGATTGTAATTGTTCAGGTCGGCTTAGTTCCTAAAAAGATATCGGCATTTGGTATAGAGTTCAGCGAAGCTAACCAAGAGTCACTTTTGCAGCTGGTATCTGCGGTTATTCTCTTTTACGCGATTACATTTTTAGTTTATGTACTCTCAGAACTCACTGCATGGAAGATCGCTCTTAAGTCAGAAGAGTTCGAGTTCATGCTAAACCAAAAAGAAAATATCCGAGATTACATTGGTGAAAGTAGAAGAGATATGTTCTTCGACCAAATCAATCGACTTAGCTTTATTGCTAACCCAGTGTTCTTATTGAGGCTAGCGGTGGAAGTTATTCTTCCTATAACCTTAGCGGTGTGGGCGTTCTCACTAACGTGGTCGTGGGGCACATAACAAAGCATTTAAGACGGATTCTCAACGCTTGGCAATTTCAGTTCAGCTCGGCTTCAGTGTTAAATGTGGCAAGGTTTCAGGTTAGTGGTCGCGTTGTTCACCACTTAATGCGGCGTTAGTACTGGTTGGGCATCAAAGGTTAAACATTCGGTGTTTATTGGTTCCCTTTCCCAGGTTTGCACCTGAACAAATGTGCCTTTCACGTTCTTTCCGGTGGCACTATATGAGTTGTGTTTGCTTTGACTTCACCGTTTACGGTGTCTAACTTTCGGGCTATTTCTCTGGTGTGGCTTCTTTGGTGCTGGGAAATTCTCGTCAAACACTGAGTTTCTTTGGCGCTGCCGTTTAGTTCTGCAGCCTGTATCCTTTGCAAATTTGAAAACGGCGACAATAGGGCAGTTAAGCATATTTTTCTTCTCGCCAACTTGCGTTTTGAGAGAGAGTTCTAGTTTGGCAGTTGTCCCTTTAGCTTCAGCATTTTAAGCCAGAAGTTTCGTGCTATATTTCAATATCTTGGCATGTGCCAAATGTTCACGGGCAGCGTACTAACAAGTTGCTTAAGAGTGATTCGTAACGCGTGGCATTTTTGGTATGCGGTGTCTTCAGTGATTAAGGCGTCGTGCGGTAGCTTTTGTATTGCGTTACTCACACCTTAGCAAGGCGTTATGTGCTTATGCATCTAATTTGGGCTGTATCGCATAATCAGTACAGGTTTTAAGGAATGTTTCCAGTTATAGATTAGGGTTTTCGAGAGTGCAAATGGAGTTCTCGCTTATGAATACTTGGAAAAATAAAAGATTAAACAGGTGGAAACAAACTAGTAAAAAGGGGCGGGGTCATTACGTTTTAAAAACTACTTTAATTGCAGCTGGTTCAGTCTTGTTTGGAAAAACTGTTGGTTTCATCCTATTTGACAAAGTTCGCACGTGGTTAGAATTCTGGTTTGATTTTGGTTTGTCGACACTGATATTACTTGCTCTTGGGGTAGTTCTAGGTTTTGTAACGTGGAGTGTCTCAGAGTCTTGGTATAGGCGAGAAATTAATAAACAAGAACGCACATAACAAACTGTTCAAGAGTGATTCGCAACGCGTGGCATTTTCACTATGCGTTGGTGTTAGTGATTAAGGTAGTATGCGGCGGCTTCTGTATTGCGTTGCTCACACCTTAACAGGGCGTTATAACCTTAGAGGGAAAAATGGAACTTAGAGCATTTGAGAAGGAAGATCATGACCTGCTTATCGGTTGGATCGACTCAGATAAATTGAATTACCAATGGGGGGGCCAAACTTTGAGTTTCCATTGGATTCAGTGCAAATTTCTAAACACTGTTCTCAAGAGCAAGTATTTCCGTTTATCTTTGTTGTCTCAGGTCAGAACGCTGGCTATGTTGAACTATTCAAAGTTTCAGATTCGCACTTTAGGATTTGCCGCGTATTTGTTTCAGACAGCTTTCGTGGAAAGGGCATTTCAAAGCGCATGCTTGGTCAATTAGTCGATCTAGCAAAAGAAAAATACAGCGCTAGCTTACTATCACTAGCTGTATTTGAACGAAACATAGTTGCGAGAAATTGCTATGAATCGCTTGGTTTTACCGTTACAGCGCATGAAAATGGCTCTCGTTCTTTCGACGGTGAGGTTTGGGGTCTTTTACGTATGGAAAGACGGTTATAACAAAGCATTTAAGAGTGATTCGCAACGCTTGGCGTTTTCGCTTCGCTCAAGTATAGCCAAGCGTCGCTCACACCTTAATGCGGCGTTAGGTTTCTCAGCGTCGAATATAAATAGAGGTGATCCTAGGCTATGTTTATCAAACTAAGAAATCAGTTTTCTCTTGAGTGGACTTGGCGTTTGTTTATTGTTTTGTCTATCGCAAGTTTGGTTCTAATGATTTTCTTCGATGTAACAAGTAGGACGTGGTCAGTAATCCCAGATTTTTTAGATTATCGTGGTAATTTGCAATTTAAGTGGGACTTATTTGATAGTCGGTATTGGACAAGGTTTATTCACAATTGGCTAGCATTGTTCCTTTTCATAGGGCCTTGGTTTATCGCCAAATCAGCAGACTGGGTCTCCAGTGCTAAACGTAAAGAAAAAACCTAACAAATTGTTCAAGAGTGATTCGGCACGCGTGGCATTTTTGCTATGCGTTAGGTTTGGTGGTTAAGGTGGTATGCTGAAGCTTTGGTATTGCGTGCCTCACACCTTAACAAGGCGTTATACGATTAAGGAGAGAAATGAAGCCTGATTTACACGGAAGTAGAATCGTTTTGAGGTCAATTCAAACGAATGATTCTGATGATTTGTTTGAAATTTATGGTGATATTCAAACAATGGAATTTGCCTCAGACCCAGTTTTTACATCGAAAGATCTGATAGTTCAGATGCTAGAAAGCGTCGTCCAATTAGAAAAGTCGGGTGAATCGTTGGAATGGGCAGTCTTAGAACAATCAACCAACAAAGTTATCGGAACTTGCGGTTTACATAGTTTTAGTGATTGCGGTCATTCATGCGAGATTGGATGCTTACTTAATTCATCATATTAGCGACAAGGTTATATGTTTGAAGCTCTCAGTTTATTATTTTCTCATGCAAAATCTGTGGGCATTGAAAAATTGTATGCAGACATTGATGAAGGTAACTTTCGGTCTAAAGCTCTGTTTGAAAAATTAGGTTTCAAAGCTCAAAATGGTCAGTTTCAGCGCTCGTTGTGAGAAATCGTATAACAAAGCGTTTAAGGCAGATTCGCAACGCGTGGCATTTTTGGTTTATTCAGCTTTAGTGTTTACGGCGCAATAATTTAG
>NZ_JAMQWD010000002.1:0-466 GCF_024744415.1 Vibrio sp. RM-41-2B
AACGCATAGTAAAAATGCCTCGCGTGCCGAATCACTCTTGAACAATTTGTTATACGAACTTCTCCTTCAGTGCCAGAACTTGTTGTTCAAATAACTCACAATCTGACTTTGAGTATGACTTAGCGACATTAACCCATTGAACGCCCGTTTCATCTATGTGGCGAAACTCGACTTGAAGCGCATATTTAGAACAACGAAGAAGAGCAAAAACGAAACCTACAGCCGTCAAACTAAGAACTAAAACTTGTAGCCATTGCGGTGCCTCTTCAAAGCTTGGAATGGCTAACCAAACAGCCCCTGAAAAAATAAACACCCAGAATAACACTTGACCTAAATTATCAAGAAAACTTAACTTTTTAACCCTAGCATTGTTTATCTTAGACAAAGGATATGAGTCTTTCTTAAACCTGAACTCTTTTGAATCCAAGCTAAAATCAGTACTCTTGTACATAAATTCCCTCTATTC
>NZ_JAMQWD010000030.1:0-3806 GCF_024744415.1 Vibrio sp. RM-41-2B
CTGTTAAGGTGTGAGCAACGCAATACCGAAGCTCCCGCATAACACCTTAAACACTGAGCGCAACGCATAGCAAAAATGCCAAGCGTTGCGAATCACTCTTAAACAGTTTGTTATATACCGCTATCGACTAAAATTTTAGTCAGTGTTTCTTGGATATTGTTATCAAGACTATCTTTTACATGCGCTTGTTCATCTTGAGATAAAAGCGAGAACTGCGCGGGAAGCTCTTCAATGTCGAGAACCTTAACCCCTTTTAAGTAACACGTACTGCATTTGCTGTCGCCATCAATATATGGAACAACATTTAACGATACATATGTTATTGCACCCATTCGTTTACCAAAGATTGATTGTTGATGGACACCATAGCCGAAAGTATTCGATACACCATAAATATCTCTAGGTACAAGCTTTATAGCCATATCAACATCACCGATTTCTGACTCCGAGATAAGCTTAACCGCCATCCCTTTTGCCTCGACATAGTCTTTGACCGTTTTAACAAGTAAATCAGAGAAAGAACTATCTTTAACTGCATCATAATCGTTGTTAAATATCGTTGTACCAGTCGTTACAAAGTTAGGATATTCAGGAAACTCGTTAACTACCCCGACGGTTTCAACTTCCTTAAGATCTTGCGGTTTCAACGTAGATGACAGCCTGTAAGAACTACTAACAATAACAATGAGTAAACTAACTTTATTTTATTTTTCACCTTTATGCTCCCTAGGTATATAACGCCCTGTTAAGGTGTGAGCAACGCAATACCGATGCCACTGCATACCACCTTAAACACTAAAATCAACGCATAGTAAAAATGCCACGCGTTGCGAATCACTCTTAAACAGTTTGTTAGCTGTTGGTTTTTGGTATTACCTTAAGACTTGGGTTAGGTGAGTCTGTAAGTTGTTTTACGATTTTATACTCACTTTGTCCTGAGCTACCAAGAGCGTCAACATAATGAATTGTAACAGCTGACTCCTCAGGTATAGCGCTAGCAAACCTAAACTGAAATTGAACTTCTTGACTCATTTCCCAAGCATGAACTTCCGTTGGATGCTGCTGTGCCATTGGCTCACTAAATACTATATTCAAGTTAGTAGATGTACTTCCTGTGTTTTTTACATTAACTCTAAATGTACTTTTACCAGCACTATGAGTAGCCCCAACAGCAAGGAATACAAAATTAGGCTTTGCCGCCTCAACACGCCGTTTGTTTTCCAACTCAACAACATTGCGCTCAGCTTCCAACTGGGCTCTAGTAACTTCAACCAACTCTTGCTGTTGCTTAACAGACTGATTAAGTTCTGCCGCTTGCAGCTCAAGTGCTTTGGTACTCTGTTGTAACTCTTTCCCTTGCTGCAAAAAACCGAGTACTAGCCACAAAAACGCTACAGGTCCAAAGATGCCGGCAAAGAAATCTCCAACTTCGTTTAAGTCCATGACAAGTATTTGCCCAATTCGATCACTTAATATTAAGAGCAAACCGACCATGTATATTGCCGTCAATACAAAACCAATCACAGTTAAATTTTTATTCATAATCTCCTCAGACAGCTAACGCCGCGTTAAGGTGCGAGCAACGCAATACAGAAGCCTCTGCAATGCACCGTAATCACTTAACCCAACGCATATCAAAAATGCCACGCGTTGTGAGTCGCTCTTGAACGCTTTGTTATGTGTATTTATACATTTCTATATCTTTACCGTGCTGAAAATAGCCCCAAATTCTAACACCACACTCTGTGAGAGATATTTTAGCATTTTGCTCTTTACATATTGCAATGACCTTATCCCTATGATCTAGAACTTCTGGCTCCAGCAAAACGCCTCTTGAATGAGAGATACGAGCATCAATATCAATAAAATGTATCGCTCGAAAGTTTCCCCATATTTGTGCCAGTTCACTGGTATATTGATAGCTAGAGTCACTTTCCGGCCATGTTGGCCCGTCAATGTAGGTAACTCGGTAGCTTAGTAGCTTAGTAGCTCATCGATATCGCTCAACGCTGTAAGCAAATTGTTCCACTTAGTGTCATTCATGACACCAAAAAGACTATTACTATCAATTAGTTTGATGATATTTGACTTTAAATCTAAACGCATAAATTCCCAATACACATAACGCCCTGCTAAGGGGTGAGCAACGCAATACCGAAGCCGCCGCAAACCACCTTAATCACTAAATTCAACGCACAGTAAAAATGCCACGCGTTGCGAATCCCTCTTGAGAAGTTTGTTAGTTTGCAAACCCAAAGCGTTGATTTTACGTTATTTTAAACTTTGCAAACAATAAACTTTATGTGTTTTGATACACCTAAGTCAGGCGTAGTCTCAAAGCGGCTACTCAATGAAACCACTTGGAACAAACAACGCCGCAGAAAACGAACTCACAACACCAAAAAGCGCTTTAGGAAAGCTAATCTCACAATGCGGACTTTCAACACCAAAAAGCGCTTTAGGAAAGCTAATCTCACAATGCGGACTTTCAACAAAGTCACTGAAACCACGTGGAACTTGCCACACCAAAGAAAGCGTCACTTCAGCGAGTAGATCGGCTTTTATACCAACAAACTCAACGAGCAGAGTTGCAGCAAAAAAAGTTCAACTCAGTTAACCCAAAAGTCGCCGCACCAAAGAACAAATCAACCGTTGAAACGATACCAATTTTGAGTTTACACCACGCAAGTTAACACTGAAATTGAGTGCCGATACGACAATTTCGACTTTAAGCTTTTACCACTAGATCTTGCGATATAGGCGCGTTTTTCCTCTTGCAAACTAACGCCCTGTTAAGGTGTGAGCAACGCAATACCGAAGCCATCGCATACCACCTTAAACACTAAACGCAACGCATAGCAAAAATGCCAAGCGTTGCGAATCGCTCTTAAACAGATTGTTAGGTGACAGCTATAACACCTACGATACTATAAAAACAAAGTTTGAAACGACTGTTCTCGTTTAATAGACATCAAGCTAGAGGACAGTGAGGCAAGCATTGCCTCATGCACGAAATTCCCCATGCTTATACGTTTGACGCCCAGAGCTTTAAGTTCTGGAAAACTAGGTAATTCAGGAATACACATTACATTTATTGGTAGCGACGTGCTTGCTACAACAGTTTCAATATCATTAACTTCTCTAATACATGGTAGAAAAATTCCATCAGCGCCAGATTGTTGGTACCTATTAATTCTCTCAATACTCTCAGCTAGAGGTTCCCCAACATTTAGCAAGAATGCATCGCTCCGGACATTAATGAATACTTCAATATCAGCTTCCGCGAGTAAGCCCCTAACTTGCTTTAGCGTTTTCTCAAATAGTGCAACATCACATAGCTGTCTTTGACCTTCTATTACAATACTATCTTCTATGTTTATGCCAACGACACCGACTTTCACCAATTCGATAATATTCTTCACTATGAGTTCTGGTGTATTTCCAAAACCTGATTCAATATCAACTGTCAAAGGCAGATTAGTTGAGCTACCAATTGCTTTTACAATTGACAATAAATCATTGAACTCAATGTTCTCTCCATCATCTTTTCCAAGATTACTCGCAATTGCAGCACTAGAAGTACCGATAGCTAAAAAACCTACTTTCTCTGCGACCTTCGCACTAGGCACATCCCAAACATTACAAATAACTAGTGGTTCTTCCGCTCTATGCATACTCTTAAACATGTCTGAAACTCCTATATAGATTTGGAACTAATAATTTCAGACCGATGCTAGCAATTGACATATGATAGAGCTCGCCAATTCCGGAACTGAATAACGAGTATTGATTCACAACTCGCTGTC
>NZ_JAMQWD010000031.1:0-446 GCF_024744415.1 Vibrio sp. RM-41-2B
GAAAGAAACCGACTACAAATATTACCTAAGAATATCTCGTCTACGATTACCCCTATCCTTACCGCCCTGAAAAATCAGATTGAAAAAGTAGAAGCAAAGATAGCGAAACTGATTGAGAGTTGTCCTGAGTATCAAGCCAAAAATACTATTCTCCAAAGCATGCCTGGTGTTGGTAAAGTCCTTGCGGCATCCCTAATTAGTAATGTACCCGAGTTGGGCTTTATCACTAACAAACAAGCTTCTTCTCTCATTGGTGTCGCACCGATAACAAGAGAAAGTGGCCGCTTTAAAGGTAAGCGGCTGATACAAGGAGGGCGGACTCAAGTTAGGACCGTTATGTACATGGCGATGATGTCGGCTATCCAATGCAACCCTGTTTTCAGAGCAACTTATGAACGACTACTTACGGCAGGAAAACCGAAAAAAGTTGCCATTGTTGCCTGCAT